>CANMZY010000062.1:0-12168 GCA_947502425.1 Verrucomicrobiales bacterium | reverse complement strand
CCGTGTCGAACCACGGTTCGGATTTCTATGCGCTCAAGGACATGATCGGCCCGGAGTTCAACCGGCGCACCGTCTATCGCATCAACGTCAACTCCGGCAAGGAGCCGCTGCTCGATGCCTTCGATTGTCCCGACCCGGCGGTGAAAACTCCTCGGCGCGGCGTCACCACCACGCCCTTGCAGGCGCTCGCGTTGATGAACAATTCATTCGTGCAGCGCCAGGCCGGCCAGCTTGCCGAACGCGCGCTGAAGGAGTCTGCCCAGGACCTGTCCGGTGCCGTGCAATCGGCCTACCGCCTCGCGCTCGGGCGTGCCGCAACCAGGGAAGAATCCGCCCGCGCCGCCGCCGCGGCCAAAGAGCGCGGCCTGTCCCACGTCTGCTGGGCGCTGCTCAACTCAACCGAATTTGTTTATGTCCGGTGAACCGATTTTTCAGCGACGTGCGCTCTTCGCAAGTTGGAGTTCACGCTTGAGCGTGTTCCCGGACAAGCTAAAGCTTGAACTCCAGCAAGAACCCCCGCTGGCCTGCGTATGAACAACTCCTCTCCACTTCCTTCCCTCGAAAGGTCGCTCCTTTCGCGCCGCCACTTTCTGGCCAACACCGCCGGTGGCATCGGCGGCCTCGCCCTGGCCTGGCTGCTCAACCGCGAGCAGGCCCGCGCCGCCGCGACCGGGATCGCCGCCTCCGCGCGCCCGACGCACTTTCCGGCCAAGGCCAAACGCGTCGTGCAAATTTTCTGCTGCGGCGGCGTCAGCCACATCGACACCTTCGACTACAAGCCGGAGCTGGAAAAATTCCACGGCAAGACCCTCGAAGGCCGCGGTGAGAACCTGGGCTTCTTCGGTCAGCCGGGCAAGGTGATGAAAAGCCCCTACGAATTCCGCCAGCACGGCCAGTCCGGCGCGTGGGTCAGCAGCCTGCTGCCGCATCTGGCCGGGTGCGTGGATGACGTGACCTTCATCCACTCGATGTTTGCCAAGAGCAACAATCACACGCCGGCCATTTTTCAGATGAACACCGGATTCACCCTGAACGGATTTCCCTGCATGGGTGCGTGGATGAGCTACGGGCTGGGCACGGAGAACGAAAATCTCCCCACCTTCGTGGTGCTGCCCGATCCGCGCGGCCAGCCCGCCGGCGGTTCCATTAACTGGACCTCCGGCTTTCTGCCGGCGAATCATCAGGGCGTCCAGTTTCGCACCAACTCGCGCGAGCCAGTGGTGGACCTCAACACTCCCGCCACCATTCCGGCCGCCACGCGCGAAGCGGACATGAAACTGCTCGCCGCCATGAACCGTGAGTTCGCCGACGCGCAGGCCGGTGACGACACGTTTGCCGCGCGGCTCCGCTCCTACGAACTCGCGGCGCGGATGCAGGTGAGCATTCCCGACGCGTCGAACCTCGACGCGGAATCGGCGGAGACGAAGACCCTTTACGGTCTCGACAAGGAGTCGAACAAGGGTTTCGGGCGAAACTGTTTGATGGCCCGCCGCCTTCTCGAACGCGGCGTGCGCTTCGTGCAAATCTACAACGGCGGCGCCTTCGGCAGCCCGCGCATCAACTGGGACGGCCACGAAAACCTCAAGCAAAACCACGACACGCAGGCCGCCACCATGGACCAGCCCGTCGCCGCGTTAATCAAGGATCTCAAGCAGCGCGGGATGTTGGAAGACACGCTCGTGATCTGGAGCACCGAGTTCGGCCGCAGCCCCTCGACGCAGGGCATCAATGCTCCCGGCCGCGATCATCACCCGGTCGCCTTCACCTGCTTTCTGGCGGGCGCGGGAGTGAAGAAGGGTTTTCGTCACGGCACGACCGACGACGTCGGCTACTCCGTCGCGGAAAACAAAGTCACCATCCCGGATTTTCATGCGACCATCCTGCACCTCCTCGGCCTCGATCACGAGAAACTCACCTTCTACCACAACGGCATCAACCGGCGGCTGACGGATGTGCATGGGAAGGTGATTCGGGATATTCTGACGTGAGAGGTGCGCGGGGTGTTGGGAAGTGCTCAGTGCTCGGTTCTCAGTGGGAGCGGAAACAGGCAACGCTCAACCTGCAACGCGCGTCCATCCGTGGTGGCATTCTTTCTTTGTCCGCCTGGTTCAGGCTTCAGCCGGCCGAGACGACCGGCCCGGTGCGGGTTCTCGAGATTTCAGCGTGTTCGAACCCAGTCGCGTTTCGCCGGCCCTGGCAGCTTTTGCGGCTTGTTTTGGTTTTCCCACGGATTAGTTTCCGGGCGTGTTCCCAACACTGACTCACCGTGTCCGGCTGTATCTGGCGCTCGGCGTCGGCCTGCTTGGCGCCGCCGCCGGGCTGGGCGCGGCGACGAACGAACCGTGGTTCGCGCGAGCGTGGCAGACGGACGAGGGATTGCCGGACAACGTGGTGGTGGGCATCACGCAGGCGCCGGACGGTTTTCTCTGGGTGGCGACGCAGGGCGGGCTGGTGCGTTTCGACGGGAATCAGTTTCGGGATTTCGCGCCGGTGACGGAGGCCGGAGCGCCGAGCGGACTGATGTATGGGGTGACGGCTGACCGGCGGGGCCGGTTGTGGGTGACGAAGGATGGCGGGGTGCTGGCGGGCGTGGAGCAGGGGCGGACGAGTTCGTGGCTGCTGCGCCGCGGGGCGGCCAACTCGCGGGCGTCAGCGCCGGTCGAGGATGGGGAGGGTAACGTGTGGGTGGTTTATTCCATCGAAGGCGCCCGGCTGGTGCGGATGCGCGACGGACAACTGCGCTACCACGGGGCGGCGGGCGGGCTTCCGGCCAGCGGCCCGCTGCAGCTCGCCACCGATGCGGGCGGCCGGCTGTGGTTCGCGGCGGGCGACACGCTCGGCGTGTTCCGCGACGAGGAGTTCGTCGCGCGCGCGACGGTGCCGGGCATGCAGTGCATCGCGGCGGCGAAGTCGGGCGGACTCTGGGTTTGCGCCGGCGCGCGGGTGCTCAAGTTCACCGAGGGAGGCGGCACGGCGCCGGTCGGGACACTGCCGACCAACCGGCAAAATGTGACGGTGACGGTGGCGCTCGAAGACCGCGCCGGCCGGCTGTGGATCGGCACCAGCGACCAGGGATTGTTCCGGCGGGAGGGCGAAGCATTCGTGGCGGTGCCGGTTTCGCACCGGGAGATCCTGAGCCTGGCGGATGATCGCGAAGGAAATGTCTGGGTGGGCACACGGGGCGGGGGCTTGAATCGGCTCCGGCCCAGCGTCGTCGAGTCGCAGGAGATTGCGTCCGGCCTGCCGTTCGAGGCGGTGCGGTCCGTGTGCGAGGACCGGGACGGCACGTTGTGGGCGGTGGCGCGGAGCGGCGTCGTGGCCCGCCACCGGGGCGCGGGCTGGCAAGTCCTGGGCGCGGGCGACGGATGGAACGTCGAGGATGCGATGTCAGTGGTGCCGGACCCCGACGGCGGCGTCTGGATCGGCACGCACTTTAACGGCCTGCTGCGCTGGCAGGACCGGGTGACGGCGAACTTCACCATGCAGGACGGGCTGGCGGGAAATTTCGCGCGCTCGCTGCTCTCGGTCACGAATGGCGATCTCTGGATCGGCACGGCGTCGGCCGACGGATTGCACCGGCTGCGCGCGGGCCGGCTGCGGCGGTTCGAACTGCCGGCGGGCAGCGGACTGGTGCGCGCGCTGGCGCTGGATGCCGAGGGCGGCTGCTGGGCCGGCACGGCGGGCGGATGGCTGGTGCGCGTGACGGAGGACGTGCTCGTCGATGAAACCGCCCGCGCCGTCCCGCGGCGGCAGACGATCCGATGCCTGCACGCGACGGCGGACGGGAGCGTGTGGATCGGTTATGGCGGCGGCGGCGTGGGCCGGTGGAAGGCGGGGAAGTTCTCGCAGTTTCGCGCGGAGGAAGGAATCAGCGACGATTACATTTCCCAGATTCAGGACGACGGCGCGGGCCGGCTGTGGTTCGCGGGCAACCGGGGCGTGTTCTACGTGCGCGCGCCGGAGTTCGAGGAGCAGGCGGCGGGACGGATCGGGCAGGTGCGACCGGTGTTGTTTGGGCGGAACGAAGGATTGCCGGGTTTGCAGGCCAGCCGCGAGGCGTGGCCGGGAGCGGGGCGCGGGCGCGACGGGCGGTTGTGGATCGCCATGCAGACGGGACTGGCGGTGGTGCATCCGCAGGCGATCCGCCGCCAGCCCGCGCCGCCGGTGGTGATCGAGCGTGCGTCGGTCGATGGCCGGGAGTTGGCGGCCTATGACGCCCGGCCGGCGAAGGCGGGGAGCGCACCGCCGCCGCTCCATCTCCGGCAGGCGGAGGGCGGCGGGATCCAGGTGGCGCCGGGGCACGAGCAACTCGCGATTGAATTCACCGCGTTGAGTTTCGCCTCGCCGCACAGCGTCGCGTTCCGTTTCAAGCTCGAAGGGCTGGAGACGGACTGGGTGCGGGCGCAGGGGCGGCGGGCGGCCTATTATAGTCACGTTCCACCGGGCCGGTACCGGTTCCGCGTGACCGCCGCGGATCAGCACGGGAACTGGCCCGAGATGGGCGCGGCGCTGGACATCGAGGTGTTGCCGCATTTCTGGCAGACATGGTGGTTTCAAGTTCTCGCCGCCCTGGCCCTGCTGGGCACGGTGGGCGGCCTCGTGCGCTATTTGGAAATCCGCAAGATCCGCGGCCAGGTGGAGCAGGCGGAACGGGAGGGAGCGGTCGAGCGGGAACGCGCGCGCATCGCCAAGGACATCCATGACGATCTCGGCGCGAGCCTGACCGAGATCACGCTGCTCAGCGAACTGGCCCAGGGCGGGGAGGCGCCCGGCGAGGTGCAGGCGGACATGCGCAAGATCGCCGCCCGCACGCGGCATTTGACGCAGTCGCTGGACGCCACCGTCTGGGCGGTGAACCCGCGCAACGACACGCTCGAAAGCCTGGTGACCTACACCTGCCAGCACGCGGAGGATTTCTTGAAGGCGGCGGGCATCCGCTGCCGTCTCGAGGTGCCGGACCGGCTGCCGGCCCGGGCTTTGACCGCCGCCGCGCGGCACAATGTTTTTCTCATCGTCAAGGAGGCGCTGCACAATGTCGTCAAGCACGCGGCCGCGACCGGGGTCACGCTCCGCCTCACGGTGCGGCCCGACGGCCTGACGCTGGTGATCGAGGACAATGGCCGGGGATTTGATCCGGCTGGACCGGCCGCGCCCGCCGGCCCCGGGCGGCCGCGGCGCGGCAGCGGTTTGTGGAACATGCGGCGGCGCGCGGAGGAGATCGGCGGCAGATTTGATTTGCGGAGCGGGCTGGGGCAGGGGACGCGGCTCCAACTGGACGTGGGGCTGGTTCCAGCATGAGGCGCGCGGCGTCACTCATTTGACCGACTGGCTGCGGCGGGGAAAAAGCGCAGAGTCGAAAAAATCCTGAAGGCCGCCGGGCCGGCCGGAAATGAAACTTGTGGAACGATCTGACATGAGCATCACCGTGGCAATTGTGGAAGACGACGAGGGCATCCGGGACGCGCTGGTCCGCGTCCTGGAGCGCGCGGCGGATTTTCGCTGCCTCGGTTGGTTCTCGAACGGCGAGGAGGCGTTGCGCGAGTTGCCGGCGCTCCAGCCGGAGGTCGTGCTCATGGACATCAACCTGCCGGGCATGAACGGCGTGGAATGCGTGCGCCGGCTGAAGGCGCTCGGGCCGACCTGCCACATCGTCATGCTCACGGTCTATGAGGACGCGGAACAGATTTTCGAATCGCTCGCGGCCGGCGCGACCGGCTACCTGTTGAAGCGGACGCCGCCGGCGGAACTCCTCGCAGCCATCCGCGACGTCCATGCCGGCGGCGCGCCGATGAGCAGCCAGATTGCGCGCAAGGTCGTGCAATCCTTCCGCGCCGCCGTGCCCGCCGGCGCGACCGCCAGCCTGTCGCCGCGCGAACAGGAAATCCTCGGCTGGCTCGCGCAGGGTTTTCTCATCAAGGAAATCGCCGACCGGCTCGGCATCAGCTTCGACACGGTGCGCACGCATATCCGGCGCATTTATGAAAAGCTCCAGGTGCATTCCCGCGCGCAGGCGGTGGCCAAATACCTCCGGCCCGCCGGGCCGGCTGTCCTGAAAGCCCCCGCCGAACGCCGCGCCCCGCGGGTCACTCATTCAGCCGACATGACAGGAAGCCCGCCTTCCTGAATTGTCCCAGCTGATTGCCACGAGTGCGCAGGTGCGGGTGCGGATGCCGTCTTGGGGCAGAGTCTGCGGTCAGCAACCAAACCATCAGTCCAAACCATCAGTCCAAACCGATCATGAAAAAATTCTTCTGGCTTTTCCTCCTTGTCGCCGGCCTGAGCCTCGCCGCCAGCGTGCGCGCCCAAAACACTTGGCTGAATTCTCCGGATGGCGATTTTCGCTGGACCAGTGTCAACTGGACCGCGCCCACCACCTGGGCGGGCGGCGACGATGCGATTTTTGGACCCAATGGCGTTGGCCCGGTCAGCATCTCCTCGCCAGTCACGGCCCACAACCTCACCTTCAACTCGCCGGGCTATGCCATCACGAACGGCACGCTGACCCTGAACGGCGCGACCCCGACCATCACGGTCAACGAGAACGCTTCGATCAGCTCGATCATCACCGGCGGGAGCGGGCTGACTCTGCTGGGCCTGTCCAGCCTCACTCTGCTGGGCGCGAACACCTACACCGATGGCACCTATGTGCGCAGCGGCACGCTGATTCTGAGATCGGCCGGCGTCAACGGTTCAACCACCTACTCCGTGGAACGGATTCAAAGCATTGACCCCGGGGCGAGGGTGGAAATCGGCACGCTGAACGACGGCTCCGACCTGGACGGCGCCACCAGCAACATCCGCCCTCCCGACGGACAACTGCAGCGGGGCGGCAGCACGGGGCGGCTGAATTTGACCGGCGGCACCTTCGACAACAAGGGAGACAACAACGGCATCAATTACCCGCCGCCGGAAGGGACCGGCACGATCATCAACAGCTCTCCCTACCAGCGGGCCGTGTTGAAGATTTCGAAGAGTGACGGCGCCACCTACGTGTTCAACGGCCAGATCATGGACGGCGGCGTGACCATCAGCAAAACCAACGGCGGCCCTGGCTACCAGCAGAGCGTCGACATGAACGGCGGCAATTTCAAAATGATCTGGGGTGGCTCCAATTCCTTCTCCGGTTTCATCCGGATGAATAGCGGCCCGACGGGCAATACGATCATTCTCACCAACCAGGGGACGCTCGGTTATCCGGCTCCGATCAACTGCCCGGCCCGGCATATTCTGATGAACAGCGGCACCATTGATCTGAACGGCACCAGCCAGAAGGTCGGCTACGTTTACACCGGCAACGACGCCAACTCGAAGATCGTGAACAGCACCCTTGGCACGGTCTCGACCCTGACGGTCGGCTTCAACTGCACCAATCTGGTCCCGTTTAATGGTGCGGCCACCCCTCGGGGCATCCGCTCCGCCCTCCTCGACGATCCGACGACCGGCGGCACCCTGGCGCTGACCAAGGAGGGCGTGTGCATCCAGCCACTCGGAAATTATTCCGGTGACGGCACCCCGGCACCCAACAACTACCACGGGGACACCACGGTCAACAACGGTATCCTCCAAGTGCTCTCCCTGGGCGGCATCAGCCCGAACAGCCATTACCGGCTGAACACGACGAGCGGGACCTTGCAGTTGAGCTACTCCGGCATCGCCCCGGTGAAAGCTCTCTCGATCAATGGCGTGGCCCTGGTCAACGGGGTTTACGGCAGCAGCACCGCCCCCATCACCGGGCCGGGCTTCGTTCGCGTGACGGGCAATCCCGCCCTGCGCATCACCGAGGTGAATTACGACGTGGGCGCGGATGGGTTGGTTCTTCGGTGGGACTCGGTGCCCGGCGCGATCTATGCCATTCAAAACAGCCAAAATTTGGTGGACTGGGATTCATTAACCACCGGCATTTCGTCCGGCGGCGTCACGACCACCAACACGATTGATTTCCCTCAGCCCGGCACCTTCTATCGCATTCGCAAGGATTAGCGCGCCTGGAGAAACCGCCCTGCTTCCTGGACCACGCTTTCGGCGACCCTGCTGGCACGCGTAACGTGTCACCTCCCAACACGGTGGGGGCGCCGTGCGCCACGCGCGGAATTCGGCGCGCAGAGGAGCGCGACCTTCAGGTCGCTTCAGCGCGCGATGGCATGAGCGTGTGGTTGAACAATTCGAAGCGCCTTTGCCCGGCGACGTTGAAACGGCGTGAACGCCGCGCCTTCGACGAGGGGGATTTCTTCGGGTGTGAGTTGGTCGAGTTCATACACGAGTTGATCGATTTGCTGGTCGGTGGTCCCGCGCCTGCGGGAGCGATTTTGCAGCACGGCCTTTTCCGAATCCGCCGCGGCCGCGCGCAGCTTGGGCATTATGGGCGGAGAATTTAGGGTTCCCCTGACACGTCGCAAAGAGAATTATGAACCGCGCCGCAACTCAGGGCTTCTGCCCAGCTTTCGCGAGCACTTCCGCTAGCGACACCGGCTTGCCGCCCTGCCGCTTGCTTTCGTCCGCCGCCTCCATGAAGGCGAACAGTTCGATGGTTTCAGCCGCGGGCACCGGGGACTTCTGCGTCTGGAAAAATTTCACGATCTCCACCACCAGCGGCGCGTAGCCGTCGAAGGTCCCCACGGCGGCCTCGCCTTTTTCACCCGTGGCCTTGCCGCCGTATTTGGCGTCCTCGCGGAAGATGCCGGTGCGACCGCCCTTCCACTTGCCGGTCACCAGGATCTTGCCGTCGGCGGTCTGGCGGCGCTCGACGGTTTCGCAGCCGGTGCCCATGACGGTGAAGAGGGATTCGCAGCCGTGAACGCCATACCAGAAAAGGTCGGGGTGGTGTTCGTCGATGGTGGCTGGGCTGGTGGTCTCGGCGCGCAACACTTTGCCGAGGCTGCCCGCGCGCACCGCCTGGGTGTCCTTCGCGAACCGCAGCGAGGACGAGGTGAACAGCGGGACGCCGGCCACCTCGGCGAGTCGGAAGATTTCCAGCGCGTCAGGCAGGGTGCCGGCCACGGGCTTGTCGATGTAGAGCGGTTTCTTCGCCGCGATGACGAGGCGCGCCTGGGCGAGATGCGGCCGGCCGTCCACGCTCTCGATGAGCACGGCGTCCACCTCGCCGCAAAGCTGCTCGATGGTGTCGCAGATTTTCACGCCGTACTTGTCACGGAGTGTTGCGGTGTAGCCTTCCACGCGGTTAATGCTCGACGGAATGTCCGCGCTGCCGCCCTTGAACGCCGCCACGACCCGCGCGCCCGGCACATGGTCCCGGGCCTTGGGATTGTTCAGCAGCTCGGTGAAGGCGGTGACATGCGAGGTGTCCAGCCCGATGATGCCGAGACGAAGATCAGCGGCGCTGGTGATGGCGGGGGCCAGGCAAAGGGCGGTCATGGCGATGAGGAGTTTCTTGGATTGGTTCATGGCTGGAATGGAGTGGTTGCGGTTCGGTGATTTTTTTTGGAGCGCGGCCGGTGGCGGCTCACTTCATCGGCCTGCCCGGCTCCGGCTGGCCGTTGGTGGTGAGGATTTGAAAGTGACGTGCGCCGACGGCGAGCGGATGGAGAATTGTGGTGTTCATGGCTGGAAAGGGTAGGAGGGTGGAAATCATCCGTCCAGCCGCAACGAGACGCGCGCTCCGGCGGAATTTCTGATTGCCTATCCGCCGGGGATGAATCTTAATTTGCGCGCAACGAAACTAAATCCAATCAGACCAACCACCATGTCCACCACGCTCCAAGTCGAGTCCGCCGTCAAAAGCCGCTACAGCGCCGCCGCGCAGATCAAGGTCGAGGCGCTCTGCTGTCCGGTGGAATATGACCGGCAGTATTTGAAGGTCATCCCGACCGAGGTCATTGAACGCGATTACGGCTGCGGCGATCCGTCCAAGCATCTGCGTCCCGGCGAGACGGTGCTCGATCTGGGCAGCGGCACGGGCAAAATTTGTTTCATCGCGTCGCAGGTCGTCGGACCGACGGGCCGGGTCATCGGCGTGGACATGAACGACGACATGCTGGCGCTGGCGCGGCGTCATCAAAAGCAGGTCGGGGACGCCATTGGGTTTCACAACGTGGAGTTCCGCAAAGGGCGCATCCAGGATCTCGCGCTTGATCTGGAGAAGCTGGACGGGGAACTGCAGGTCAGTCCCATTCGCGACGCGAGTTCCTTCCTCGCCGCCGAGGCGCGGGCCGGGGAATTGCGCGTCACACAGCCGCTGGTCGCGGGCGGTTCGGTAGACGTGGTGGTCTCGAACTGCGTGTTGAACCTGGTCGATCCGCGCGCCAAGACGCAGCTCTTCCAGGAAATTTTTCGCGTGCTGAAAATGGGCGGGCGGGCGGTCATCTCGGACATCGTGAGCGACGAGGTCGTGCCGCAGGCCATGCAGGATGATCCGGAGCTGTGGAGCGGCTGCATTTCCGGCGCGCTGACGGAGGCGGAGTTTGTCCGGGGATTTGTGGAGGCCGGATTCGACAGTGTGCAGATTTTGCAACGCGAGGCCACGCCATGGCGAACGGTGGCGGGGATTGATTTCCGGTCGTTGACGGTTGAGGCGGGGAAGGGCGCGGCGGCGAGGGCGGACGGGACGTGCTGTGATGCCGGCAAGTGCTGCTGAGGATGCATTGCGACTGGGAGCGCTGCGCTCCCGCGGAATTTTATAAGCTCAAGGTGGCGCAGGGCACGTCCTGGCGGGCGACTTCCACGCGGACATGATTGGCACCGACTCCGTTCAGGCTTTCACTGACGATTCGGTGGGCGAGTTCCGGGCGGTTGCAGTCGCCACTGAGGTGTCCGAGGTAAAGCTGGCGCAGGTCGGCGGTGACAATTTGCAGCGCGACCTCGGCAGCGGCCTCGTTCGAGAGATGGCCGTGCCGGCTGAGGATGCGCTGCTTGATGCTCCACGGGCGGCGCGTGTCTTCCTGCAACAGTTTCAAATCATGATTGGCCTCGAGCACGAGGACGTTCGCGCAGCGCACGCGTTCGATGACGAGCTTCGTCGCGTGGCCGAGATCGGTGAGGAAGCCGATGCGGCCCGCGTCGGTGCGGATGAGAAACCCCACCGGATCGGAGGCGTCATGCGGCACGCTGAACGTGTCCACGGAGACATCGCCGACTTCAAAACTCGCGCCGGTGCTGAAAATGCGGCAGTCAAACTTGGTGGCGAGCTGACGCTCGATGGCCTCCTGCGTGAGCCGGTTGCAATAGACCGGGATGTTCAACCGCGCGGCCAGCACGGTGAGGCCCTGGACGTGGTCGGAATGTTCGTGGGTGACGAGGATGCCGCTCAGGCCCTCCGGCGCGCGGCCGATGGTGAGCAGGCGCTGGCGAATCTGCCGTCCGCTCAGGCCGGCGTCGATGAGCAGGCGCGTCCCGCCGGTTTCCAGGAAGGCGCAGTTGCCGCTGGAACCGCTGCCGAGAAGGGTGAGCTGGGCCGACACGAGCGGACGTTAGGACGGGCGCACGGGACGGGCAATGATTTTGATTTCCGGCCCAGCGAAAATAATCTTCAAGCACCCGCGCAAGAATTCCGATGGGAAAGTTGCCCTTGAAATCAGACTGGCACCGGTTTTGAAAAGCAGCGTGCGTGCCGAGGAACTTCTTGAGCAAAGATAAACGGCCGTTACATTCAACCCAATGCCGCAAGGCTTATATTTATCGCAGAAGTTGCAGCTCTCCCAGGTGCTGTCGCTGCAGATGCAGCAGTCGCTGGCATTGCTGCAGGCGCAGACGCTGGAACTGAAGGCCATGGTCGAGCAGGAACTGCAGCAGAACCCGGTGCTGGAGGAGATCAATTCCGAAGAGGCGGTTCCCGCCGAAAAGGGCGAGCCCCCCAGCGAAGCCGCCATGGAGGCCGCCGCCGCCGCCGATCCCGCCGAGCCGCCGGCGGACGTGACCTTCGATCCGTCCGTGGAAAAGCCGGGCACCGATCCGGTGGATGACTTTCAAGCCGAGTTCGAGAAGCTCGCGCAAATGGACCAGGATTGGCGTGATCAATACACGCAGTCGAACGCGCCGATGCGCGCTTCGCAGGAGGACGAGGAGCGGCGGCAGTTCATGTTCGATTCGCTCGTCGCCGGAACTTCCCTCCAGGAACAACTACTCGAACAGGTGCGGACCTCCGAACTCACGGACAACCAATACCCCATCGCCGAGATGCTGATCGGCAACATCGACGACTACGGCTATCTGAAG
>CANMZY010000061.1:0-12248 GCA_947502425.1 Verrucomicrobiales bacterium | reverse complement strand
ATTGCTGCTCGTCAGATAAAACAACTCCCCCTCTCGGTTGCGAAAAATCACATCTGCAAGGGGATTCCCGCAATCTCTGTTCTAACGCCCGTTCTAACAATTCCCCGTTTTTTTCGGGATTCTAGGTGGTTTTCAAACTTGAACTTAGTGAAATTTACACCCTATGAATATCACAAAAATCATTGAAAGTTTTGAAGAAAACAGGAGTGCAAAATGGAGCGAGCGAAGGGATTCGAACCCTCGACGTTCACCTTGGCAAGGTGATGCTCTACCAGACTGAGCTACGCTCGCTTCCAAACTGCGGACGAAAAACTAGGGGAACGGCTCCCAATTGCAAGCCCTGTTTTTTTCAAACCGATCCTCAGCCGAACAACGACTCGATCGGTTTGCCCAGTCCATCGCGCGTCACGTAGAACGGCCGCTGCTCGATCTCGTAGGCCAGCTTCGGCGAAATGCCCAGCGCGCGGTAGATCGTCGCGTGCAAATCCTCGATCACCACCCGGTCCTTGATCGTCTTGCACGGGCGCTCGTCGGCCGTCACGCCGTGAAGATGCCCCTTTTTGATCCCGCCGCCGAACAGCAGCACGCTGCCCGCGTCCGTGAAATGCCGGTGCATCCCGTAATGTTTCAAATCCTGCACCTTGTCAGGCACCGACACCTGATCCTTCACCTTCTTGTCCGGCCGTCCTTCCATCATCATGTCGCGGCTGAACTCGCTTGCCAGCACGATCAAAGTCCGGTTCAGCAGGCCGCGCGCCTCCAGATCGAGCACCAGTTGCGCGATGGGGCCGTCGATCTGCTTCTTCATGTCCACGAGCCGGGTGTGTCCGTTATCGTGCGTGTCCCAGTTCAGGAACGGAACGTATTCCGTCGTCACCTCGATGAAACGCGCGCCCACCTCCGTGAGCCGCCGCGCCAGCAGACAGCCCAGCCCAAAGTGGCCGGTGTTGTATTTGTCGTAACTCTCCTTCGGCTCCAGCGCGAGATCGAACGCCTTCGCGGCGGGAGAACTGAGCAGCCGGTGCGCATTGCCCATCGAGCGCAGCAGCGATTCCCGCTGGTAGTCGCTGCCGTGTTTTCCAACGGGATTTTTTTCCAGCAACGACCGGTAAAATTTCTCGCGGCTCTCGAATCGCGCCGGGCTCATGCCCGCCGGCGGACGCACACTGTCCACGGCCTGCTGGGGATTGCTGACGACGAACGGCCCGTATTCGCTGCCGAGAAACCCCGCCGTATGAAACGCCTTCAACTCCTCGCCCTCGCCCACGTCGAAGCGCTGTCCGATGTCGATGAACGCCGGGACCGCCGGATCGCGCGGCCCAAGCGTGCGGGCAATCACCGCCCCGATATGCGGCGCGGCGACCGTCTGCGGCGGCGCGTAGCCCGTGTGCCATTGGAACTGGTGCCGCGAGTGCAGGATGAAACCCAGGTCGCCCGCCGTGTAGGTGCGGATGAGCGCGCCGCGATCCATCACGGCCGCGATTTTTTCCAGGCCCTTGGAAATCTTGATGTGGTCCACCTTGGTGTCGATCGCCGGAAACGTGCTCAACACCTCGCTTGCGGCCATGCCCTTCGTGAAAGTCGTGTGGCGTTTCGGATCGAACGTCTCGGTGGACGCCATGCCGCCGCCCATCCAGAGGATGATGACGGTATCGGCGGTGGCCTTGATTTTTTCAGGCTCGGCGCCGAAGACGGCGCGCGGCGCTCCGGCGGTCAGCGCGCCGAGCGTGGCCGCACTGGCGGTTTTCAGAAAATCCCGGCGGTTCCACTGAGAATTTATTTTCATAAAAATGCGTTCAATAAATCAACTGAAACTCCGGCAGCATCGCCAGCGACCAGAGCAAATCCTCCACGCCTTCCTTCTGCACCGGCTCGCCGAGCAGGCCCTGGGAAAGTTTCAACTCCACCGGGGTGGGAGTCCGGCCCAGCGCCTGCCGGAACAGTTGCGTGACCAACTCGCCCGCCTGAATGCCGGGCACCGTCTTGTTGTCCGCCCCGCGCTTCAACAACTTCGCAAGCGTGTCGCCATTGGTCAACTCCAGCGCCTGCAAGGTTGTCGCGGCGGATGGCCGCGTGGTTGCAACCTGCTCGCGCGGCGGACGACCCAGGGCCAGCGCCAGCGGATCGGCGGTGACCAGGCTGGCGCGGGTCGGTTCATGGGCGAGTCCGATCGCGAGGGCGTTGGAAAATTTCCGGTTGAAATCCTGCGCTGCCCACGGCTGAAGTGTGAGATCTCCCAGCGCGACGGCGGGCGGCCACGCAGCGGCGTTGGTGAAGGCGGCCGTCTCCCAGCCCTTCTCGTTGTTCGCGCTGCTTTGCCAGGACCCGTCCGACGCGAAATCCAGGACGCGTGCGCCGTCGCGCAGTTGCCCGTAGAAGATCAATCCGCCGGGATTGGCATCAGATTCATTGGGCGGGACGTTGGCCGGCGGCGGCTTGTTCTCCTTGGTGTGGTTCACGGCGGCGATGGCGAAAATATTTACACCCTTCTTCAGATGGGGGCGCAGGTCGACGACTTTCGGCTTGGTCCAGTCCGGCGCCTTGGCCACTTCCTTGCCGTTGACGAGCAGCCGCGCGTTGTTGTCGGCCGCGAACGTCGCGGAAGCGATGGCCGGGACCACGTCCAGCGTCACCGTCTTGCGGAAGTAAACCGTCTGGACGGGCGCCAGCTCGTTGGCTTTCGGCGTCGTCCAGATCCACTGCGCGGGTTTCGGCATCAACTGGCCATCCTTGGGATCGGCCACTACACCCGCTGTGAGATCAAACGCGGCCGCCGGCGCACCGGGCCACACGCCGGTGAGCGAACCCAGCGCGTCCCTAAACTGCTCGGCGGACATGCGTCGCACCGTAGGCCCGGTAAAGACAAAATCCGGGTGCTTCTGCTCGTCCATGCTGATGGCCGGCATCTGATAGGCACGTGAAGTCAAAATCCACTGCATCGTCCGCTTGAGATCATAACCGTTGGCGGCCAGATCCTCGGCCAGCCAGTCGAGCACGTCACTGTTCCACGACGCCGAATCCATTTCGTCCACCGGATCGACCAGGCCACGACCAAGAAATCTCGCCCAGATCCGGTTGGCGATGGTGCGGGTTAGCCGTCCGTTCTGCGGGCTGGTGATGATCTCGGCGAGCCGCTTGGTTCGCTCGGCCTTGGGACCCGCGCTGATCTCGCCAAGTTGCGGGAAGATGAATTTCACACCCGCCTTCTTCCCGGTCGGCTTGTCGCACTCGTACATCTCCAGCACGTCGTCCGAATAAACGCTGGCCAGTGCGTATGCGTCCGAGAGCGTCCAGTCGTTGATGAAACTGTCGTGACAGCTCGCGCACTTGAGGTTTACCCCCATGAAGACCTGGGAAATATTTTGCGCGGCCTGGATCGGGGGCGTCTGGCTGGCGTTGACCGCCCCGCGCCAGACAATGCCCTTGGTAAAGCCGGCCGTTTCCCCGGTGGGATTGATCAATCGCGCGACGAATTGATCATACGGCATGTTAGTGGCGAGCGCCGAGTAGAGCCAGCTCGAGATCTGCGCGCGGCCGCCGTCGATGTAGCCGGTGCCGCGATAATCATTCCTCAGCAGGTCATTCCAAAACGAGATCCAGTGCGCGGCGTAGCGCGGATTGTCCGCGAGCAATTTTTTCACGAGCCGCTCGCGCCGGTCAGCCCTCTTGTCGGCGAGGAAGACGTCGAGCTCCGCCGGCGATGGGAGCACCCCGATCACGTCCAGATAAACGCGACGTGCAAAAACGCGGTCATCGACCGGCGCGGCGGGCTTGATTTTGTGCGCGACGAGATAGGGCTGGAGCAGGCGGTCGATGGGATTTTCCAGGCCGGCGCTGGCGGCGGGCAGCTTCGGCTGGCGCGGCGTGAGATTGTTCGGCGGCGGCTTGGCGAAATTCACGCCCTCGTCCCAGGGCAGGCCCTGGTCGATCCACGCGCGCAGCAGGCCGATTTGTTTCGGGGTCAGCTTCGTGCCCTTTTCCGGCATGATCTTCTCGGGATCAAAACCCGCGACGAGTTCGATGAGGTGACTCTCGGCGCTCTGGCCGGCGGATGCCGCCACGCCGGAGTCGCCGCCTTTGAGAAAGGCCTCGCGCGTCTCCAGGCTGAAACCGCCCCGGTCCTTGCCGCGCCCGTGACATTTGATGCAGCTCGCCTCGAAGATCGGCTTGATGTCGCGCGTGAACTGGACTTTTCCGGTGGCGGGCGGCGGCAGCTGGGCGGCCTGCTGCGGCGTGATTTTCCCCGGAGCCGCACTGGCGGCGGCGAGGAGGACAACGAGCACAAACTGAATCGGGCGCAATTTCATCGGTGGAAAAATTTACCCGCTTCCTCCCGGCGAAACAAACACAAGTTTCGTCACCCCGTGGGTGCGGCTAACTCTTTTCGATCAGCGCGCGGAACTCGGCAAACAGCGGATTCGAATCGTGCGGGCCGGGCGAGGCCTCCGGGTGGTATTGCACGCAGTAGATCGGCTTTTTCTTGTGGCGCATCCCCTCGACGGTCTGATCGTTCAGGTTGATCCGGTTCACGCTCACGTCGGAGGGCAGCGATTTCGGATCGACGGCGAACCCGTGGTTCTGCGAGGTGATCTCCACCTGGCCGCTCTCCAGATCCTTCACCGGCTGGTTGCCGCCGCGATGACCGAACTTCAATTTGAATGTCTTCCCACCAAACGCCTGGCCGAGAATCTGGTGGCCGAGACAGATGCCGAAAATGGGCAGCCCGCTGTTCACCAGATCGGAGACGGCGCGCACCGCGTATCCAAGCGCGGCCGGATCGCCGGGGCCATTGGAGAGAAAAATTCCGGCGGGCTGGTACTTCAGCGCCTCGGCGGCAGTCGTGGTCGCGGGCACCACCTGCACCTTGAACCCGTGCTGCCGCAGCCGGCGCAGGATGTTGTATTTCATCCCGAAATCGTAGGCGACAATCGGGAGGTCCGCCGGCGGGAGCGGATCACGCACGTTGCGCGCGTCGGCCACGGCCGCGGCCTTCACCAGATTAAAGCTCGCGCTCTGCTCGTCCTTCGCGTCCCAAAGAAACGGCTCCTTGTGCGTGACTTCCTTCACGTAATCCACACCGACCAACCCGGTCCAGCTTCGCGCGCGCTCGACCGCCTCGGCGTCGGAAATTTTCTCCGCGCTGGAGGCGATGAAACCCTTGAGCGCGCCGCGCACGCGCAGTTTCTTCGTGAGCGCGCGCGTGTCGATGCCCTGAAGGCCGGGGATGCCGTGCTGCGCGAGGTAATCCGCGAGGGACTGTTCCGCGCGCCAGTTACTGACCACCGGCGAGAGTTCGCGCACGACGAAGCCGGAGACGTGCGGGCACCACGATTCCACGTCCTGGGAGTTCACGCCGTAATTGCCGATGAGCGGATAGGTCATCGTCACGATCTGGCCCTTGTAGGAAGGGTCGGTGAGAATTTCCTGATAGCCGGTCATCGAGGTGTTGAAACAGACCTCGCCGCACGCCGTGGCCGGCGCGCCGAAACCGGTGCCGCGAAACACCGAGCCATCTTCGAGCGCTAAAATTGCATTCATGAATTTTTGAACCGGCGCGATGCTAGGTGCGCGCCGGGAGCGGTCAAGTCTTTCCATGGCGTTTGCAGTTGGCTGTGGGCGCATCTTGAGGCGCCCGGCATTGAACTTGCGAGCGTATCGGAACGCCGACTTCAGTCGGCAGCAGCGTGATGTGCGTCGTCGCTGCCGACTGAAGTCGGCGTTCCGTTGGCTGTCGGCTCACAGCGCCAGACTTTACTTTTCGCACCGGACTTCCGAAACTGCGCGCCACACCCAAATGAACCTGCTCATCCACCGCGACGGCCAGCAATACGGCCGCTACACCCTCGACGAAGCCCACGCCCTTCTGGCCGAAGGGAAACTTCTGCCCGGCGATCTCGCCCTGCCCGACGGCTCGACGAATTGGAAACCGCTCTCCTCTCTGCCCGGCTTTTCCACGGCCCCGGTTGTCGCCGCCGTCCCTGTTGTCGACGCCAAACGCCGCCGCCGAATGCCGCGCTACATTTCCATCCCGCTCTACGCGCTCGGCCTGCTCCTCATGACGTTTCTCATCTGGCGGATCAATCTCGCGTCACAGATCAACGCCCGGCTCGCCGCCGCCAAAGCCGCCGGTTACCCGGTCAACACCACCGAACTCGATGCGTGGTACGAAGCTGTTCCCGAAAACGAAAACGCCGCGCTGCTGGTGATGCAGGCCATCGAGCAGTTGCAGTCGTACGACTCGTATCAAGAGGATGCAGACAATCAAGTTTTGCGACAAACGCCCCGCACCAGTCCGCTGCCTCCATCGCTCAAGGAGCATTACAGACAACGTGTCGAAGCCAGTCGTTCCGCACTCACATTGCTCCACCAGGCCGGGACACTCTCGAAAAGCCGCTATCCGATCGACCTCACCCAGGGCGCATTGACCGATTTAAAGCATCTCTCCAAAGTGAGATCCTGCGCCATTGCCTTGAAATGGGAAGCCCTCTGGCGTGCGGACAAAAATGATCCCGCCACGGCAAAATCCATCCAGGCGGGCCTGGCTTTGGGGCGCTCCTTAAAAAGCGAACCGACCCTGATTTCGCAATTGGTTCGGATTGCGATCCACACCATCACCTGCGCCAGCCTCGAGCGCGGCGTCAACCAGATCAAGTTTTCCGACGAACAACTGACTGCGCTGGGTTCCTCTCTGCACGAGGCTGATGACACAACCCCCATGTCCCACGCACTGGCCGGCGAACGCGCCACGTTCATTGAAAATTTTCGCGCCACAGCCAAAACTCAGAAAGCCGGAAACCCTTCACCTGATTCCACTGATGAACCGCTGGACATGGGCCAATTCCAAAAGCACCTCGGCCTGTTGCGTTGGACGGGGATTTTTGAGCGCGACCTGCGGTTCTGGCTCACCTCGATGGAAACAAACATCGCCGTCGCCGCCCGGCTCGCACCGGAAAGCCTGACCATGGCCAATCTGATCGGTGCCCAGTCGCTGAAGGCCAGAATAAATTTCCACATCATGTCCGGCCTTTTGCTGCCCGACTTGGGAAAAGTCATCGTGCGCGCCGCTGACGACAGCGCCCGGTTGCGCGTGGCAGAAACAGCCCTGGCCATCGAACGCTTCCGACTCGCCCACCAAAATCAACTGCCCGATTCCCTCGCTGCTCTGGTGCCTGCCTACTTGAAAACCGTTCCCACAGATCCGTTCGACGGCCAGCCGCTCCGTTACCAAGGACGGGAAAAGGGCTATGTCGTTTACAGCATCGGCACTGATTTGAAAGACAACGGCGGCGCGGAGGCGAAAAAAGATGCCAAGGGCAGCACGATTCGCCACGTGCCGTTCGACATCACCTTCACCGTCGAGCGTTGAGGAAAATCACCGCTAAGGCACAAAGACGCGGAGACGCACCGGGAGGTTTGCGGAGGGGGAACATCGAACAACCAACATCCAACGCCCAACATCGAAAGCCGAACCCGTAGGCGCACCCGTCATTGGGCGTTGGATGTTGGTTGTTCGATGTTTTGGAATTTCCCCGCTCAATTCAACGCCACGCCGCGCCGGATGTAGGTCGGCACGTCGAGGTCCTGCCCCTGGTGGATGGTCGGCTCGCTTTTCTCGAAGCGGCCTTTGGAGACGATCTCCAGGTTGAACTGCTCCTGCTTCATCTTCGCCGTCTTCTTGCGCGCGCGGCCGCCGGCATTTTGCAGGAGCCGCTCGGTCGTCTCCGGTGTGACATTCGGCGCGGGCGCGACGTAACGCGAAGCCGGACGGCTGCCGGCGGTCGGATTGACAAACTGCGTGTCCAACTCCGGCGCGGCGGGCGAGGCGTCCGATTCCGCGCGGTCCGGCGCCGGCTTGCGCGAGGCGACGAGCGTGACCGAGAGGCGGTCGGCAAAATCCGGCTCGATGGCCGCGCCCATGATGATGTGGGCGTTCTCGCAATGACGGTTGATCTGTTCCATGACCCGCTTCACTTCCGACATGGTGAGGTCCGGCCCTCCGACCACGCTGACCAGCACCGCCGCCGACTCGGCGAGCATCTGCCCGCCGTCGAGCAGCGGATGCGCCATCAATTTCTCCATAACCTCGCGCGCGCGGTGTTCGCCGCGCGCTTCGGCGGTGGCGAGGGAACTCTCCGCGTGCCGCCCGCGCGTGACCGAGCAGAGGTCGGCGAAATCCACATTGATCAGGCCGGGCCGCATCAGCAGCCGCCAGATGCCGCGCACGCCCTGCGCGAGCAATTCGTGGGTGATGGCAAAAGTTTCGACCATGCTCGTCTTCTCGTCGATGAGCTTGAAAAGTTTTTGGTTCGGGAGACAGATCACACCATCGACCACGCCCTTCAACTCATGCAGGCCGAGCTGCGCCTGCCGCTGGCGGCGGCCGCCTTCCCACTCGAAGGGCAGCATGACCATGGCCAGCACCAGCGCGCCGGCCTCGCGGGCCACGCGGGCGATGACCGGACTCGCGCCCGTCCCCGTGCCGCCGCCCATGCCGGCCGCGATGAAGACCACGTCCGCGCCTTCGCAAATTTTCCGCACCTTCGCCACGTCCTCCTCGGCGGCGTGGCGGCCGCGCTCCGGATCACCGCCCGCACCCATACCGCGCGTGAGCTTCGGGCCGAGGACCAGCGTGCGTTCAACCGGCGTCTGGGCGAGGGCCGAGGCGTCGGTGTTGAGCGCGATGAACTCCACGCCGTCGCACTGTTCGCGGGCCATGTGGCCGACGGCGTTGCAGCCCGCGCCGCCCACGCCGAGGACTTTGATCGAGAACGTTTTTTTGGCCGGGGCCGGGACGGGTTCTTGGGCTTTGGTCATAAGTGGTTCGGGTTGCTGCATTCAACTCCGGCGGAAAATATGGCCGAAAGTGTTCTTGAAGCCGCGCGTCATCAGGCCGCCGGTCTTTTTTTTCTTTTGCTGAAAACTGCCGAAGCGCACGAGACCGATGGCGGTGGCGAACTCCGGTTGGTCGAGCGCCGACCGCAGGCCGCTGATCGAGCTGGTGCGGCCGGGCGCGGCCGGTAGTTGAAAAACTTTCTCCGCAAGCTGGTGGATGCCGGGAATCTTCGCCCCACCGCCGCAGATCAACACGCCGCCGCGCAGATGGTCGAGCTGCCCTGCCTCGCTCAACTCCTCCTCGATGAGCTGGAAAACCTCCTCCAACCGCAGCGACATGATGCGCCGCAGATGCTCGACGTTGACCGTTTTTTCCGGGAAGCCGTGCTCGTTGACCAGCGGGACCGTGGCTCCTTTCACACTGTCGTCCACCAGCGCTGCGCCCTGCTCGATCTTCAATTTTTCCGCCCGGCCCAGCGGAACCTTGAGGCCGTAGGCTAGGTCGTTCGAGACGTGGTCGCCGCCGACCGCGAGCACGCCGGTGTGCTTGATGATGCCGCCGCCATAGACCACGTACTCGGTCGTGCCGGCGCCAAGGTCGATGACGAGCGAGCCCATTTCCTTCTGCTCGTTCGTGAGCACGGCCAGCGCCGAGGCCAGGCCGTTGAAGACCAGAGACTCGACCTCGACCTGCAAACCTTTCACGACGCGGATCGGATTTTGCAGCCGGTTGAAATTTCCGTGGACGACGTGCATGTCCACCTCGACCTTCGCGCCGAGCATCCCGACCGGATCGACGATGCGGCTCTGCCCATCCACCGTGAAATGCTGGCGGATGGCGTGCAGCACATAATTTTCCGCCGGGAGATTGATCGCCTTGGCGTTCTTGATCACGTCGTCCACATCGTCCTGCGTGATCTCGCGGTCGGCGGAGACGACGGGATGCACGCCGCGGTTGTTGAACCCGCGAGTGTGACCGCCACTGATGCCGAGATAGACGCTCTGGATTTCCGCGTTGGCCGACTTCTCGGCCTCGACGATGGCGTTGCGAATGTCCTCGGACGCCTTGCCTACGTCGGCGATCTCGCCCTTGCGCACGCCGTGCGATCTGGACTGGCCGAGGCCGACAATGTTCATCGCGCCTTGCGCGTTGACCTCGCCGACCACGACGCAAATCTTCGAGGTGCCGATCTCCAGTCCGACGATGATGGATACGGGGTCAAACATGCTTTTTCCTGTAGGGTGAGGTTTTCTTCAGTTTGGGCGCGGCCGGGGGCGCGGCCGTCCCCTCCTGCCAGCGCAGGGGAACGTGGTCGGCCACCGACAAATCCAGCGACGCGATCTGCCGCGACTGCTGCTGGCCTTTTTCATGGACCAACCGCCAGCGCTGCAACTGCCGGTCCAGGGCGGCGGCGCGGAACGTGATCTCGTTCTGCTGCCCGGTCGCGACCTGCAAAATTTCCGGCGCGGAGACATCGATCCGGTGCAGGTCGGCCAGCACCGCCATCGGCGAATGATCGAAGGCCGCGATCAGCCGCAGGGCCGCGAGAATCGGCGCCGACTCCGTGGCGCGGCCCGGCAGCAGTTCCGTCGTGTTCGCGCCAGTGATCAGCGGATACTGCCCGCCCGGCGGCGGCGGCACGGCGCGCTGAATCAGCGCGAGCGGCAGCATCACGACCCCCTCGGCATCGAGCAGATAGAGCAGCGGCTTCTCCCCCGCACGCAGCGACGGCACGACAATCTGCGCGACCGGTTCGCGTTCCGTGACGCGAATTTTCAAGGTGTGCGGCAGGACTCGCTCCACCGCCGCCGACTGAATGGCCGGCGCGAGTTCCAGGTCCCGCTTGATGCGCGCCAGATCCAACGCGAACAGATTGTGATCCACCTTCACCCCCGCCCAGCTCCGCAACTGGTCGGGCGCGATCACGCCGTCAGTCTGCACGTCGATCTGCTGCACGGCGAAACCCTTGTTGTCATAGATCAGCGCGTTCAACGCCCAGTCGCCGGAGCGCCACAACAGATAGAGCGCGAAGACCACCCCGAGCGACACACTGATGGCGAGCGTAGTCACGCGCGCGCGGCGCGTCTCGCTGGAGCGCAGCTTCACGTCCAGCACATGCCGGCGGGTGAAAGCCCGGTTTTTCGCCTTGCGTTGGAACCACATTTTCAAAAGCACGTTAAATTTTTACATCAGCACCGCGGGCGCGCGTTTCATGGCCAACTCGACCATCCGCTGGCAGAGCGATGGATAATCCAGCCCCGCCGCCGCCGCCGCCTTCGGCAGCAGGCTCGTCTCGGTCATGCCCGGCAGCGTGTTCACTTCCAACACCACCGGCTCGCCGTTCTCACGCACCATCACATCGACCCGAGCATAATCCCGCCCGCCCACCGCCCGGAACGCGCCCAGCGCCGCCGCCTGGAGGCGCGCGGTCGTCTCCTGGTCAAACGGCGCCGGGCAAAAGTATTCGGTGTTGCCCACCGTGTACTTGTTCCGATAATCGTAGGCACCCTGGCGCGGACGCACCTCGACCACCGGCAGCGCCTCACCCGCCAGAATCCCCACCGTCGTTTCGCGCCCGGAAATTTTCTCCTCCACCAGCACGCGCGTGTCGAAGCGCAGTGACTCAGTGAGCGCGGCAGCCCAGTCGGCCACGCGCTCAACGAATTGCAGGCCCACGCTGGAGCCTTGCCGCACCGGCTTGATGACGACCGGCGGCTGCCAACCGCGCGGCCACGGCGTCTCGGTCGAATCGACGACCACGAAGCGCGCCGTGGGCAGGCCAGCCTCGAGGCAGCGCTGTTTCGTCAGCACCTTGTCGAAGGCCACACGGCTCGCCTCCGGCCCGCAGCCGGTGTAGGGCACGCCCAGTTCCTCGAGCTGCTGCTGCACCGTGCCGTCCTCGCCATAGGCGCCGTGCAGCGCGAGAAAAACCAGGTCCGTCGCGGCCGGCAGGGTCCAGGCCGGCGTTTTCGGATTCAGCTCCGTGACCGCGTAGCCGAGCGACCGCAGCGCGCCCGCCACCGCCGCGCCGGTGCGGAGCGAGACCTCGCTCTCGTCGCCGGTGCCGCCGAGCATCACCGTGATGTTCAATCTTTCAAACATGGCAAAAAGTTATTCACCGATGATCTCCACTTCGGTTTCCAAATCAATCCCCCGTTTCGCCTTCGCGGTCTGCCGGATGAACTCGATCAGCTCCAGCACGTCCTGCGCGGTGGCCTGGCCTTCGTTGATGATGAAGTTGCCATGCACGTCCGAGACCATCGCGCCGCCGCGCTTCGTGCCCTTGAGTCCCAGCTCGTCGATGAGCCGGCCCGCCGGAATCGTTTTCGGATTTTTGAAAATACAGCCCGCGCTCGGCTGGGCCGGCTGGCTTTCCCAGCGCTTCTTACTGAAGCCGGTCATCCGCTCCGCGATC
>CANMZY010000060.1:0-12297 GCA_947502425.1 Verrucomicrobiales bacterium | reverse complement strand
AAACGGGTGAATCCGCCGCGCCCAGGTTTCACTCCCTCTTTCCGCGTTTGACTCGCGCGGGGTTTGCCTGAAAAATCGCACCTGAATTTCGCATGAACTCCAACACGTCTCAGCCCGCCTCCCGCCCGCGGCTCATCCTCGGCGGCGTTCTGATCCTGCTCGGC
This sequence comes from Verrucomicrobiales bacterium, assembly GCA_947502425.1. GTDB lineage: Bacteria > Verrucomicrobiota > Verrucomicrobiia > Limisphaerales > SIBH01 > SIBH01. The sequence goes on along the minus strand of CANMZY010000060.1, from coordinate 12,133 downwards.
GTGGGCCTGGTCATCTTCAATTCCCGCCAGGGAAAAAACCACGCGCGGGGCGATGACGAATTGGTCCGCCTCGGCAACGTCGGCAAATCGCAATACGAAAAGGGCGAGGGCGCGGCGGCGGCGGTCACGTTCCAAAAGGCCCTCGCGCTGCAGCCCGCCCACACTAACACGCTCCTCAACCTCGCCAACGCTCTGCTCCTCGCCGACCGCGCCGACGAGGTCATTCCCCAGGCCCAGGCCATTCTCGCGCGCGACCCTGATTCCGCCGCCGCGTATTACCTGATCGGCTGCGCCCACCTGCGCCGCGCCCGGTTTGCCGAGGCGGTGAAATCCTTGTCGGCGGCGAAGACCATCGACCAGACGATCAATGCCGTCAGCTTCCAGCTCGGCCTCGCCCACGAGGGCCTAGCCCATTACGACGATGCGCTCACGCAATGGCGCGAGGTCGTGGAGTTCGAGCCGGAGCATCCCGCCGTGCACTACCGCCTCAGCCAGTTGCTCAACCGCACCGGCAAGAAGGACGAGGCTGCGAAGGAGTTCGAGCTGCACCGGCAGATCACCGCGAAACTCAGCGCGCCGCCGGCCGGCCCCGCCGCCTTCGAGAGCTGCAAACACACGCAAATCCGGCTCTCGTTCAAATTCGAGGAGCCGGACCAGGCCGGCGTGAAAGTCACCTTCACCGACGCGACCGACGCAGCCTTTCCGTCCGGCGGTGCGGCGAAATTTCACGGTCCCGCCGGCGTGATCGATTTCACCCGGGACGGCCGCAACCATCTGCTCGTCGCCGAAGGCACGAACGGCTTCCGGCTGCTCGCCAATGCCCACGGCGTCTTCACGCCGAAAGGCGACCTTCGTCCCGCCCTCGCCGGCGCCCGCTACACACGCTGCCTCGTCGGCGATCTCAACAACGACGGCGTGCCGGACGCCTTCATGCTGAGTGATCGCGGCGTGCAACTGTTCAAGTTCGCGACCAACGGTACTTTCTCCGACATCGCGCCCTTCGCCGGGCTCACCAACGTCTCTGCCGCCGACGGCGCGCTGATCGACCTCGATTTTCACACGCACCTCGACCTGCTGGTCCTCACGCCGGACGGTCGCGGGACGCGCCTCCTTCGCAATCTCGGCGACATGTATTTCACCGACCGCACCGCCACCTCCGGCCTGCCCGCCAAGGCCGAGTCCCCGCTGCTCCAGGTCGCCCTCGAAGATTGGAACGGCGACGACGTGCTGGACGTGTTCCTCACCCGCGCCGGGCGGCCGCCGCAGCTGCTGGTCAAGCAGCGCGGCGGGCCGCTCCTCGCGACCAATCCCGCCGCGTGGCCCGTCGGCGGCGTCATCACGCTTGGCGACGTGAACAACGACAGCCGCCCCGACCTGTTCATCGCCACCGCCGACAAAATTGAAATTGTCTTCGGCGATTCGAGTCAGCGTCTCTCGCTGCCGCTCGGCGGATTTCCGCCGCGCCAGTTGCGGCTGCTCGATTATGACAACGACGGCTGGCTCGACCTGCTCGCCCTCGGCGACGGCCTCCGCGTCTGGCGCAATCTCGGCCGCGCCGGTTTCCTGGAGGTCACCGCCGCGCTCGGCCTCGACCAACTGGCCGGCAAAAAAATCGAGCACCTGTCCGCCGCCGATTTCGACAACGACGGCGACATCGACCTGCTGGTGAGCGTGGCGGGCGAGGGGTTGCGATTGTTCCGCAACGACGGCGGCAACGCGAACCATCTGCTCAAGCTCCGCCTCGTCGGCACGCGCTCCAACGCCAGCGGCCTCGGCATCCGGCTCGACGTGACCGCCGGCGGATTGCGCCTCACCCGCCGCGTCGGTGCGCTGCCCGTCGAGATCGGCGTCGGGAAACATGACCGGGTCGATGCGCTCAAGGCCCGCTGGCTTGATCTCAGTCCCGGTTACGAGGACATCCCGGTGGATCCGCGCACGCCGCTCACCCTGCTTGAACTCGGCATCAAGCCCGGCTCCTGCCCATACGTTTACGCCTGGGACGGACAGCGCTTCCGGTTCGTCAGCGACATTCTCGGCTCCGCGCCGCTCGGCCTCCCGTTCGCCGAGCACCGCTACATCGCGGCGGACGAGGACGAACTCGTGCGCCTTGGCGACGAGAAAAATTTCCAGCCGCGCGACGGAAAATATCTCGTGCAAATCACTGAGGAACTGCGCGAGGTCCTTTACCTCGACACCGCGCAACTCGTCGTCGTCGATCATCCCGCCGGCACCGAGGTTCACACCACCGACAAGCTGCGGCCCGCGAAACCGCCCGGCGGCTTCCCGCGCGGCGAACTGCTCACGCTCCACCGCCGCCAGCCGTTGCAAAAAGCCGCGCGCCAGGACGGGCTGGACGTGGCCGCCGCGCTCGCCGAACACGACGGCGAACTCGCCTCGCCCGCGCTCCTGTTCGAGCCGCAACTCACCGGCTGGGCCGGGCCGTGGCAGTTCACTTTTGATTTCGGCGCGCTCGCGGCGGACCGTTCGCTCGTGCTCGCGCTCACCGGCTGGATTCGTTTCGGTGGCGGCATGGCGAACATCGCGTCGTCAGAGCGGCGCAATCTGTCGTTCCCGTTTCCGGTGCTCGAAGTCGAAACCGCCGCTGGCGCGTGGCAGCCGGTGGATGTCACTGTCGGCGCACCGTCGGGCAAAACGAAAACCATCCTCGTCGATCTCGCCGGCAAGCTGCCGCCCGGCAGTCGCCGCCTGCGTCTGGGCGGCTCGTTTGAAATTCACTGGGATCGCGCCGCGCTCTTCGAGCGTCTTAGTGGGGCAGCCGTCCCGGCGGTCTTCACGGGCGTCTCGCCCGTAAAACAGTTCCCGGAAATCAGTGGCGAGACGCCCCGGAACAAAGGCGGGACGCCTGCGCCACTAGCCGAAGCCGCGACCCGGACGACTCTTTACACGCTCGCGCCCGCCGTCGCGGATTTGCACTGGCGCGGCTTCAGTGAATTGATCGATCCGCCGTGGAACCGTCCCTTTACGCCCGACTACGGCCGTGTGAAATCCACGCCGCCCTGGACGATCACGCCGTCCGGCTGGGTCACGCGCCACGGCGACGTGCGCGAACTGCTCGACGGCCGGGACAACGCGCTGGTGCTCGTGAACAGCGGCGACGAACTCACGCTGGCGTTTCCCGCCGCCGGCCTGCCGCCGAAACCGGAAGGCTACACGCGCGACTTCTTCCTGCTCACCTCCGGCTGGGACAAGGATGCGGATTTTCACGTCGCCACCGGCACGACGGTCGAGCCGCTGCCGTGGCACGGGCTTGACGACCAGCGTTACGGCACGCAGCCGCGCCCCGCCTTCACGAACGACGCGTGGATGCAGAAGTTCAACACCCGCTGGGCCGGCCCGCACCCGCTCGTCCGGAAAAATTAATCCGCCCGGCGCGGAGCTTGACCCGAACTCCCACTTCGGAGTGCTGGTTTAATTTTCAAATTCATAAGCCCCCGGACAAAAACTGTCCTACTCCAGCAATTAAACAGACATAAAATTCTTTGCGCCTTCGCGCCTTTGCGCGAAAACAGTCCGGTGCAAACGCGCTTCCTTCTCGGCCCCGCCGGCAGCGGCAAGACCTTCCGCTGTCTGGAGGAAATCCGCGCCGTCTTGCGCGCCGCGCCGGAAGGCCCGCCGCTCATCCTGCTCGCGCCCAAGCAGGCCACCTTCCAGCTCGAACGCCAGTTGCTCGACGGTGACGGCCCGCCCGGCTACACCCGCCTGCAGATTCTTTCCTTCGAGCGCCTGGCCCGCTTCATCCTCGAGGAATTTGCCGCCGCGCCGCCGCCATGGCTCGACGACGAGGGCCGCGTCATGGTGCTGCGCGCGCTGCTCGCCGAGCAGCAGCCGAAGTTGAAATTGTTCCGCGCCACCGCGCGCCTGCCCGGCTTCGCGCAACAGCTCAGTCTGCTCCTCCGCGAATTCCAGCGCGCCCGGCTCGCGCCGTCAACCCTCGCCGCCCTCGCCCGCCGTGAGGGTCTGGCCCCCGTGCTCCGCGCCAAGCTCGAAGACCTCGCCCTGCTCCTCGGCGCCTATCTCGACTGGCTCGCCGCCCACGATCTGAAGGACGCCGACGGCCTGCTCGATCTGGCAACTGAAACGCTGACTGCCGCAACGCCCGCTGTTGAAACGCTGACCGAACAGGCCCACGCGCTTCTTCTCCCTCTCCTTGCGAGGAACGAGCGGGGAGAGGGCCGGGGAGAGGGGCAGCCTTCTAAAAAAAATCTTCCTCACCCCAGCCCTCTCCTCCCTTCAGGGGAAGAGAGGGAGAAGACGATTGCCGCCCACTCCAAAATCAAAAATCAACCATCAACCATCTTTCACCTCTCCGGCCTCTGGCTCGACGGTTTTGCCGAGATGACGCCGCAGGAGCTGGAATTGCTCGCCGCCGTCGTGCCGCGCTGCGAACACGCCACGCTCGCTTTCTGTCTCGAAGCGGAACCGCGTGAGGACGCCTCGTGGCTCTCCACCTGGTCGGTTGTCAGCCAGACGTTTCGCCGCTGCCAGCAAAGGCTCGCCGCGCTGCCGGGCGTGGAAATTTCCGTGGAAACTTTGCCGCGAGATTTACAGCGCGGTCGCTTTTCACAAAATCCCGCGCTCGCTCATCTGGAAAAATCTTGGACGAATCCGCAGCCTTTCGCGGACGCCGATGTTTCCGCCGCGCTGCGCGTCGCCGTCTGCGCGAACCCGGAGGCCGAGGCCGTCTGCGCCGCACGCGAAATTCTCCGGCACGTCCGCGCCGGCGGACGCTACCGCGACTGCGCCGTGCTGCTCCGCTCGCTGGACGCCCATCAACATTCGCTGCGCCGCGTGTTTGCGCGTTACGAAATTCCGTTCTTCCTCGATCAGCGCGAGCCGGTGTCGCACCACCCGTTGGCCGAGCTGACGCGATTTGCATTGCGCGTTGCCGCCTACAACTGGCTGCGTGATGACTGGTTCGGCGCGCTCAAGACCGGGCTGGCCGGGGCCGGCGAGGAGGAAATTGACTGGCTGGAAACTTCCGCCCTGAAGCACGGCTGGACAGGCGCGGCCTGGCGGCAGCCTTTGAAAATTCCCGGCGACCCAGCGCTCGAACAACGGCTCGAACCGCTCCGCAAAAAATTGCTACCGCCGTTCGAGGGGTTGCACCAGCGGTTGGCCGGCGCGCGGATCAGCGGCGTGCAGCTTGCCGGGGCGGTGCGCGAATTTTGGGACACACTGTGCGTCGAGGCGGCGCTGGAAGACTGGACGCGCGCCCTGCCGGCGGAAATCCGCGCGCCCGTGCATCAGACGGTCTGGCTGCAGATGCAGGCGTGGCTGGAAAATCTGGAGCGCGCCTTTCCGCCGGATGCCCCGCCGCTGGCCTTGCGCGACTGGCTGCCGGTGCTCGAAGCCGGGCTGGCTGGCCTCACCGTCGGCGTCATCCCACCGTCGCTCGACCAGGTGCTCATCGGGGCCGTGGACCGCTCGCGCAATCCCGATTTGCAGCTCGCGCTTGTGCTCGGCTTGAACGAATCCGTCTTCCCCGCGCCGCCCGCCCGCGCGATTCTGCTGACGGAGTCTGACCGCGCCGCGCTGGAAAACGAGCTGGCGCGCGCGAAAGTTTTCTTCAGTCCCGGTGCGAAAATGCGGCTGGGGCACGAGCGCTACTTCGGCTACATCGCCTGCACCCGCGCGCGGCAGCGCCTCGTGCTGACCTGCGCCGCGGGCGACGACAAAGGCAAGCCGCTGAATCCATCGCCGTTTCTCGCGCAGGTGCGGCAGCTTTTCCCTGCTCTCATCGAAGAAACATTTGCCACGCCCGGGTGGACGGAGAGCGAACACGCCTGCGAGCTGTTCGCGCCGCTGCTGCGGAGTGAGGTTTCAAGGGCGCGAGCTCAGCCTGACCCGCAGCAATGTTTTACGGGCGAGACGCCCGGGAACACAGCCGGGACGGCTGCGCCACTCGCGGGCAGTGAAAGCTTGTCGGCACTGGCGGCGTTGCCTTTCTTTGCGGGTTTGTTGGCGCGGGGCGCGCAGCTTGCGGCCACGCGGTTGGATGCGGCGCTTTCGCCGGCTACGGCTGAAAAGATTTACGGAACGGAATTGAAAACTTCCGTGAGCAAGCTGGAGGATTTCCCAGCGTGTCCTTTCAAATTTTTTGTCAAATCGGGGCTGCACGCCGGGGAACGCGAGGAGTTTGAAGTCGATCATCGCCGGAAAGGCTCCTTCCAGCATGAACTGCTGAAGGCGTTCCATCTCGAACTAAAAAGCGAAAACCGGCAGTGGCGCGATCTCACGCCGGAAGACGCGGTCGCGCGCGTGGCCCGGCTCGGCGAAAGATTGCTGGGCGAATTTGACCACGGCTTGTTTCTGGCGGGCGACGCGGACCGCTTCACCGGACACATGCTCATCGCGGGCATTCAGAAACTCATGCGCGTGCTCATCGGCTGGATGCCGCAATACGGCTTCGATCCGCGCACCGTGGAAGTCAGCTTTGGCCTGAAGGACAGCCCGCTGCCCGCGTGGCGGCTGGACCTCGGCGCCGGCCACGCGCTCGTGCTGCGCGGGCAGATCGACCGCGTGGATTTGTGCCGCACCGGCGATGACGAGGCTCTCGCGGTGGTGGTGGATTACAAGTCGAGCGGGCGCAAGCTCGACGCGGTGAAACTGCAGCACGGCCTCGAACTGCAACTGCTCTCCTACCTCGGCGTGCTGCGGCAGTTGTCCGATCCGCGCGGCGTGTTCGACGTCGCGCGCCTGCTGCCGGCGGGAGTTTTTTACGTGAACCTGCGCGGGAATTTTGGTTCCGCCGCGTCGCGCGCCGAAGTGCTGGCCGCCGCCGCCGAGACGCGGCGCCTCGGCTACCAGCACACCGGCCGCTTCAACGCGGGCGAACTGCGGCGCTTCGACAATCGCGAAGCGGCGTCCGGTGACCAGTTCAATTACCGCCGGAAAAAGGACGGCGGCCTGCATGCAAGTTGCGCCGAGGCGCTGCCCGGGCCGGAATTTTTGCAACTAGTCGGGGAGATTGAAACTCACCTGACGCGCCTTGGCCGGGAGATTTATCAGGGCAACGTGAAAGTAGAGCCGTTCGCCAAGGGCGGCGAGACGGCCTGCGACCATTGCGAATACCGGGGCATCTGCCGGTTCGATCCGTGGGTGGACCGCTACCGCGTGCTGCGCGCGCCGCCGAAGGGCCAATCCGCATGAGCGCGCCCACTGAATCCCAACGTCAGGCCATCCACGCGCGCGGCAACGTGCTCGTCGTCGCGGGCGCGGGCACCGGCAAGACCCGGACGTTGGTCGAGCGAACGCTGCGCCTGCTGATCGAGGAAGGCGTCTCGCTGGAAAACATTTTGATGGTGACGTTCACCGACGCGGCGGCGGCGGAGATGCGGCAGCGCATCCGCGCAGCGTTGCAGAAAAAACTGGCGGAGGAGCCGCCCGGTGCCGACTTGTCCCAGCGTCTCGCCGAGCAGTTCGCGCTGCTGGACAGCGCGCACATTTCCACGCTGCACGGTTTCTGCCTCGAACTGGTGCGACGCCATTTTTACGAGCTGGAGATCGATCCGTCCGTCGCGGTGCTCGCCGAACGGCAGACGCAGCCGCTGATTCACGAGACGCTCGACGCCCTGCTGCAACGTCATTACGCCGGCACGACGGAGGAGAACCGCGCCGTGCAGTCGCTCATCCGCGGGCCGGGCCAGGGCGTGGATGACAAGATCCGCGCGCTTGTCATCCGGCTGCATCGCCACACGCAGACGCTGGCCAATGCGGCGGGGTGGTTCGAGGCACAGGAGGCGTGCTTTGCGGAGGTGGAGCCGGTGCGCTGGCGGCAATGGCTGGTCGAGGGCTTTGCGGAATGGCGCGAGGCGTGGCGGCCGGTGCTGGAAGAGCAGCCGAAGGAAAATGAGAACGCCCGCAAGTGTCAGGAGATTTTGGGATGCACCAGAAGCATCGGTCGTGGGGCAGCCGTCCCGGCTATCTTCGCGGGCGTCTCGCCCGTGATCATGTCCGGGGAAATTAGGGGCGAGACGCCCCTCGACACAGGCGGGACGCCTGCGCCACTAGGGGACGCGCTGGAGCAGATTGCGGCGGTTGATGAAAACTGGCCGGCCAAGATGAAAGAAAAATTTCGAGGTCCAATCAAAAAGTTTTTCGACGAGGCGAAGTTTTTCCAATCACTCGTCCAGCACGATGGCGCGCCGCTCGCGGAAGACTGGCAGTGGGTGCGCCCACACCTGCGGGCGCTGCTCCGGCTGGCGCGCGAGTTCAGCGTCCGGTTCAGCGAGGCCAAACGCGAGTTGGGCGGCGTGGATTTCGCGGACCTCGAACAGTTCACCTTGCGCCTGCTGCGCGGACACGACGGCCAGCCGACGGCGACGGCGCGGCACTGGCAGGAGCAGTTCGCGCATGTTTTCGTGGACGAGTACCAGGACATCAACGCCGCGCAGGACGCGATTCTTCAGGCGTTGAGCCGCACGGGCGTGGAGGCCAACCGCTTTCTCGTCGGCGATGTGAAGCAGAGCATCTACCGCTTCCGGCTCGCGGACCCGAAGATTTTCCGCGACTACCAGGAATTGTGGAAGACCGACGCGACCGCCGGGACCTGCGTGCCGCTGGCCGACAATTTCCGCAGCCGGGAAAAGATTTTGGACTTCATTAATCCGCTCATCGCCGCGCTGATGCGCGCGCCGGTTGGCGGCGTGGCGTATGACGCGGAAGCGCAATTGCGTTTTGGCGACCGCGAAGGGCGGCCGCACCTGGCGGCGGACGAAGCGCCACGGGTGGAATTGCATTTGTTGTCCAAGACCAGCGCTGGCGGCGGCGAGGACGACGACGAGAAGGAGTCGGCCGATCTCGACGCGACGGAAACGGAGGCGCGGGTGGTGGCGCGGCGGCTGCGGGCGCTGCACGACGAGGGTCATCTCATCTGGGACGAGGTGGAGAAAAAATCCCGGCCCGTCGCGTGGCGGGACATGGTGGTGCTGCTGCGGTCGCCGGCGGCGCGGGTGGAAAGTTTCGCGCAGGAGTTTCATCGGGCGGGCGTGCCGTTGCAGGCGGCGCGGGCGGGATTTTATGCGGCGCTCGAAGTGATGGATCTGCTGAACCTGCTCCGACTGCTCGACAATCCGTTGCAGGACGTACCGCTGCTGGCGGTGCTGCGCTCGCCGCTGGTGGGATTGTCGATCGAGGAACTGGCGCAGGTCCGCGCGGGCAGCCGGGAGAAATATTTTTGGACGGCGCTGCGGCAGTTTCAGCAGCGCGGCGCGAACCTGGACGAGGTGGGGCGCGTCACTCCATGCGCGCCGTCGGGCGGTTCTGAACGTGCGAACGATGGGCCAAGTTCGAGCGGCGCGCCCGGAGTGACGCGCCCCACCCCAGAGAAGTTCAGCGCGTTCGGCAAGGTGGATTTGTTTCTGACCCAGTTCGACCGCTGGCGCGAGTTGGTGCGGCAGACTTCGCTCTCGCATTGCCTCGAGACGGCGTTGCGCGAGACGCATTACGAGGCCCTGCTCTTCGCCGAGGAACGCGCGGCGGAGCGCGCGGCCAACGTGCGCCGACTGCTTGATCTGACGCGGCAATACGACCCGTATCAGCGGCAGGGGTTGTTCCGTTTTCTTCGGTTCATCGACGAGCAGGAGGACGCGGAACTCGATCTGGAGCCGGCCCCGGCGCAGACCGCTGCCGCCGTGCGGCTGATGAGCATCCACAAGAGCAAGGGGCTGGAGTTTCCGGTTGTGGTGCTGGCGGGGCTGGGGACGAAATTCAACGAGCGCGACACGCACGATGAAATATTGCTCGATGAAGTTTACGGCCTTTGCCCGAAAGTGACGCCGCCGGATGCCGACCAGCGTTATCCGAGCCTGCCGTACTGGCTGGCGAAACGCCGCGCGCGCCGCGAACTGCGCGGTGAGGAACTGCGCCTGCTCTACGTGGCGCTGACCCGCGCGCGCGACACGCTGATCCTCGTCGGCACGGCGTCCAGCAAATCGGCGGGTAAAAAATGGGAGAGCACCGGCCCGTTGCCGATCAGCGATCGCGCCGTGGAATCGGCCCACAGTCATCTCGACTGGCTGCGGCGCTGGTTGCCGCAGGCAACGACCGAGGCCGATTGGCGCGGGGATGGCGCGGGACAATCGGCGCTGCTGCGCTGGGAAATTTACGGGGAAGCGGACGGGCGGCTGCGGGATTTGGACGAGGCGGCCGAAGTGTTCAAGGCGGTGGCCGAGGAGGCGAACGGCGAGGCCGTCGCAAAAATCCAGGCGCGGCTGGCCTGGCGCTACGGCCACGCGGCGGCCACGTCCGAGCCGGCCAAGACCAGCGTGTCGGTCTTGCGCCGGCGGCACGCGGAGGAAACGGACGGGGAGGCGGTGGTGTGGTTCAAGCGCGGAACGCGGAGTGCAGAGCGCGGAATGGGAAAATTGTCGGCGGCGGATATTGGCACGGCGCATCATCTGTTTCTGCAACTGGTGGCGCTGGAAAAAACCGGCACGCTGCTCGATTTGCAGAATGAGGCGGCGCGGCTGGAGCGGGAGCGGTTTCTGACAGCGGAACAGGCGGCGGTGCTGGACTTTGACGCGCTCGGGGATTTCTGGAGTTCGGAAATTGGGCGGAAGATTTTGGCGGAGCGCGGGCGGGTGCATCGGGAGTTGCCGTTCACCGCGCGGCTGGGGGCGGAGGATCTGGCGGGGCTGCGGCTTGGGTTTCGAGATCGAGACGGCGGTAGTAGTGGGGCAACCGCCCCGGCTGTCTCAACGGGCGAGACGCCCGGGGACATAGGCGGGACGCCTGCGCCACTGGGGGACGGCGAGTTCATCGTGGTGCAGGGCGTGGCCGATCTGGCGGTGATTTTGGAGAAGGAAATCTGGCTGCTCGATTTCAAGACCGACGCGCTGACGAGGAAGGAGCTGCCGAAAAAAACGCGGCACTATGAATCGCAGTTGAAACTGTATGCGCTGGCGCTGGGGCGGATTTATCGCCGGCCGGTCACGCGGCGCTGGCTGTATTTTCTGGAAGTTGGCGAGACGGTGGCGCTGTGATTCAGATCGAACTCTGAAGTAGCGGTGGCCCTTCCGAGGGTAGCACAGGCCACTGGCCTGTGCCGAGCGGCGACCCGCCGCTCGGAACGGGAAAAGTGCCCGGACTTTTCTACGCGGCTGTTTTCAATGCGAATCTCCTTTCCCTTCCGTCCGGCCAGTGGCCGGACGGCACAGGCGGGTCACCTGTGCCACCCATGCCAGCCTCGGAGTTCGTGTTCCGACGCGCGTCATTCGTTCCAATCTTCCGGCCAGCGGTGCTGGCGGTAGGCGAGAATTTCACGCGCCAGTTTTTTCACGGCGGCGTCCACGCGGGTTTTGCCCAGGTAAAGCTGCACGAAGCGCAGCCGCTCGGGTCGCGTGCAAAATTTAGCGGCCAACTTGTCGAGTGAGGCCAGGTCTTTGAGCCGGTGCGGTGTTTCCCCCAGCGCCGGACGCCGCCGCGCGGACAGTCGATCAGGGGCGTGCCTTCGGGCGCGCGGTTGACGAGAATATTTCGCCAGACGAAATCGTGGTGGAAAAAATCGCCCGCGTGCATCGTGCGCGCGGTGGCGGCAAGTTGTTGCAAAAGTTTGTCCCGCGTGGCGCGGTCGGGACAATGCCAGCGCACGAATTCGACCAGGGTCTGCGCCTCCGGCCCGGCGCGGGTGAGGATGAAAGCGCAGGCGGCCGAGGCCATCGCGTTCCTCGCCGCAGGCCATGTGCCCGGCCACGGGCAGGCCGAACCGGTCCAGCGTGCTGTAATTTTCAAACTCGCAGCGTGCCTTGGAACGCCGGCCCAGGAACGACCACGCGGGCGTCGCGTATTCGTATTGCTTGAAAAAGACATCGAGCTTCGTGCCGTCCGGCAGCGTGAGGGTTTGTGGTTTCACGAAAACCGGCGGGCGCGAGGGGGGTTCCGGCGGTGTGAAAAATTCTTGTGTCAAAACTCTTTAGAAATGTCCCCTGTTTAACTCACGAGAGAATGTCTCCTTTGTTGCTTGTTCTTCGCCGCTGCTTTTCCCCGGCTGGCGGCGCGGGATGCAGGTCCGTCGGAGCGGAGCGCAGGCCGACCGGAGTCCCGCGCCGCGCGGAGCAGTACGCGAAGCGTTTCGCGGGCGGCGCGCACAAGCGCATCGACGAGCGCGAGCAGC
>CANMZY010000059.1:0-12412 GCA_947502425.1 Verrucomicrobiales bacterium | reverse complement strand
AATCTCGCACGCACCGGCGACGACCACCCAGGCATCCGCCTCCGTCCGCCTGACGAAGCGGGCGACGCGCTCGGTGTCCATGTCGAGGTCGATCAGGGTCTTTGTGGCACCGAACGGAACGTGGCCCGCCTCCTCGAGCAAGTGGCGGATTTCGATCAGGTAGTCCGCGTTGGGATCATCGGTTACCAGGATCGCCACCCGCAGCGGGCGCACGGCTTCCGCTTGCGGCGCGGCCACGATCCGCCGCCGCCGGCCGCCCCCCTGGCTCACCAGCACGCCCGCCCGCTCCAACTCGGCCAGTGCCGCCTCCGTCGTCTTGCGGTTGACCCCCAACTCCCGCGCCAGGCGGTGACTCCCGGGCATCACCCCGCCCCAGCGCCCGCCCGCCAGTTGGCGGCGCACGTGCTCCGCCACCTGCGCCCGGATCGGGGAAAACTGCGGCACCAAGTCCATGGGCAAAACCTACCCTGAATGGGGACAGTAGTCGAGGAAGAAAAAACTCGATGCATTTATTGGGCAGGAGTTAATAATTAATGGTGAACGCGCTGTAGGGCATTCAAAGTTAGGCAACAGGCAAAACAAATTCAACACCAAAGGAAATAGTTTATGAACAACGACAGTCATCGTTCGCTGACCACAACGAAATGGTTCGCCGCCGCACTGGCCCTCATGGCTCTGGCACTGGCCGGCAGCGCGTGGGCCGCCTCGCCCTACGATCTGCCGTATGGCATCCAGTGGAACTTTATTATCGGACCAGCCAACGCAAATAGGCCCGGCGTTGCTACGGAGAGCTCCGACGGAACCGTTTGGATCTCCAACGGCAATGGACTGCAACTCAACTACGCCCAGGTCACTGCTAACGGCTTGATCCTTCAGGGCAACCTAGTAGCGGCCGTTCCGGGCCTGGTCGGCTACAGCCAGGGCTACAACTCCTCCATCTCGTTCGCGGGAACAGACCCCACGGCCTATTACAGTGCCAAAATCGAAAGTGTAACCTGGAGCGACGCGGTTCCCGCCGACACCAAGACCTCCGCCAACACGATCGTGTCGTTTTCGGTCAGCTCGCTTTTGGGTACGACGCCGGTTAGTTTCGCGGGTGCCCTCCCCATCCCCAACGCGGCCGGGCTCGACCCTTCCAATAAGTTCACCTTTGACTGGGCCACTACTTCGAATTGGGGCAGCGGACAAGAAACGGTGATGGGCTCCGATCAATCCTACTACATTTCGACCAGCGACCAGGGAAGCGGTGGCATGTTCACGGTCGGCGACTTCAGCGGCCCGGCCGGTGACTACAGACCCGCAGTTGGCCACATATCAGCCGACGGCCTTACGCTGTCCGGCCCGGCACACCAGCCTGCGGCCAACGGGAGGGCCACCATGCCCGACTGCGCTCTCAACGAGACCGCCGGGAAGTTCTACGGCGCCGGTTCCATGGTCGGGACTTACTTTGACGCGGACGGCGTCGGGCCCAGTCCCCAAGTCGACTTCACTGCCGCCACGTCTGCTATGAATAAGGGCATTGCCGTTGCGTGGGACACCACCACGTGGGCCGTCGACAAGGTCGTGACCTGGGAAACCAGCTACGGCAGCGCTATTATTGACATCGCGGCGACCTCCGATGGCGGCTTCGTCGTCTGCGGTCACACCTCTGGCAACATGAGCGGAATCAACCCCGCGCCCGGGACGACTGATAGCTATATCGAGAAGTACAACGCCAACGGCACTCTGGCGTGGAGCTACCAAGCGCAGACCACAGTTGCAGACTCTTACAGGGCCGTGAGGACCGACGCCGACGGCAACATCTACGTCGCCGATCGCTGGCTTAATGGCACGCATAACGATTCCTCCCTGACGAAGTTCAAACTGGACGGCACGCTCGTGTGGAAGAAGGTGAACGACAACGGGGGCTCAAGTGATTCCGCCATTGACGTCGCAACCACCAGCAAGGATGCGGTTTACCTCTACAGTACCACCACATTGGGCGTTGGAACCCCCTGGCCGAACACGATTTCGAACACGACCACAACGGGTACCGCTTGGCTCCTGCAGAAGATGAGCCCGGGTGACTTCAATGCCGACGGCAAGGTCGACTTCACCGACGTTCAGTTGGCGGGAACCGCGACCAAGCCCGGCTTGACCGGCGTTGACACGTACGACTTCAACGGCGACGGCGACTCGACCCTCGCGGACACCTACTACATGATCACCAACGTCATGGACCGGCTCGTCGGCGATATCGCCCAGGACGCGCTCGTGAACGACGTGGACAACGCTGATATCGGCAAGGCGATCGGCAACAAGGGCGTCGGGACACTCTATCTCGACGGCAACATCGACTTCGACGGCATTGTGACCAACACCGACATCACGGCCGTGGCAGCAGCCTTCACCGGGGCGAAAACCGCCGGGAAGTGGACGAACGGCACCGCCGGCGCCACCCTGCGCTACCGGGACACCGACGGCCAAGTCTGGATCCATGCCAGCGAGGCGACCGGCGGCATCGTCACCTCCTTCCAATTGGAGAACGCCGCGGGCACCTTCGTGCCGGCCAATTACACCGGCCCGGTCAGCGGCAGCTTCGGCGGCAGCGTGAAAGACGTCACCACCAAGGTGCTCGGCGACACCGACTTGACCCTCGCCGGTGCCGGCGGCACCGTCAGTTTGGGCACAGTCTTCCCGACCGGGATGGATCTGGCCGGATTGACGGCTTACCTGAAGACGGCGGTTTACACCGGGCAGGCGGGCTCCGGCCAGAAACAGTTCACCCTCGTCCTTGCCCCACCACCTCCTCCTACGATTACCATCAGCAGCGCGAGCTACGACGCGAACAACGACCAACTCACCCTGAGTTGGAACTCCGTCCCCGCCGCAACCTATACCATTGAAAACACCACGCAGTTCGTTGGGAATGGGGCTGGAACGAGTTGGGATAACCTGACCACTGGCATCCCCTCCGGCGGGACCACGACCACCAAGGTGATCGATGCCCCCTCGCCCGGCACCTACTATCGCATTCGCAATGAGTAGGCTGCGTCTCAAGCGTCCCCGCATGACCTCGAGCCTGATGGTCTCGCTCTGCATGCGGTGCGCCGGGCGCGAAAGCAAACTCCTGGCAGCCAGCCCAACTTTCCGATTAAATCAGCGTTTCCCTAGCAAACAAACAACCAAAAACCGCAATGAAAACAACGAATCCAGATCACCCGATCAGAAACACCCTCAAGCACCTCGCAGTCGCAGTCGCAATGGCCGGCGGACTGCTCGCCGGAACCGCCCTGGCGGCACCTGCTAACGACAACTTTGCCAACGCCATTGCTTTAACCGGCGTTGCAGCCGGCCAAACGGGCAACAACATCACCGGCACTCAGACCGGCACCGGCAATATCGCCGCCACCTTGGAAGTTGACGAACCCAACCCAGGGTCCGCCAACACGGTCTGGTTCAAATGGACCTGCCCGGCTGATGGCTTTTTCACCTACGGCACCTTGGGCTCCAGGAATGGCGCAGCAGGTGAATGGGATGCAATTATCGGCATTTATACCGGGGCGGCGCTAAACGCTCTCAGCCCGCTTGGTGCAACACCGAAAGATACCGTTCTGGAGGAATCCATGACCATTTCGGTGACCAACGGCACCACCTATCACATACAGTTGGCTGGATATTCGGGTGAAGCGGCAGCCAACATCCTCCTCAAATGGAATTTCGTCCCGATTGGCCCGCCGATCCTCACCTTTATGATCAATGTGAACATCGATACCGAAGTCCGGCCCTTCCTAGGCGGCCCCGCCGGCGGGCTCGGCTCGATTTGGAATACCATTCAAACAGGCAATCTTGCGACAACCTCGGTTCCCAACTTACTCCGCGCCAGTGGCACCGCCACCACCGTGGGCTTGAACATCCCCTACGCTCCGGGCAATCCAGATGTGACAGGCGGTGGGCTTGTTTGGGGCGTGGATCCGTGGGGCTCTCCCAGCCTCCTCTTGCTCCAAGCGGGCGCGTTCAACTTCCAAACTGGTCCGGAGAACACCCAAAGGTTTGAGATCACCGGCCTCGATCCTGCCAAGACCTACGGTCTCTACATCGCCTCGGCCAATTGCCTATCAAGTCAAAGGAGCCGTGGCGTGTGGTATACCACCAACACGACGAGTACCCCGGGAAATCATCCTTGCGACAATACGGCCAACATCATCGGCGACAGCTGGGTGCTGGGTAACAACTATGTGCTTGTCGAAGATGTTGTGCCCGACGGGAGTGGCAAAATCACCGTCGACGGATACAGTACTAGCGGTTACCGGTTGCCTCTGAGCGGCTTCCAGTTGGTCGAGACGAAGACGATCCTCGAGATCACCAGCATCAGCTACGACGCGAACAACGACCAACTCACATTGGTATGGGACTCCGTCCCCGGCGCAACCTATACCATCGAGAACACCCAGCAATTCGTTGCGAATGGGGCTGGAACGAGCTGGGATAACCTGACCACCGGCATCCCCTCCGGCGGGAAAACGACCACCAAGGTGATCGATGCCCCCTCGCCCGGCACCTACTATCGCATCCGGAAAGAGTAGCCCCGGCGGCTCCAACTCCGATTCTTCAGGGCCGGGCGGATCACCCCAGATCCGCCCGGCTTTTTTTGAACAGTTGCTTTCAGCCCGAACTTCAAAGCAGGACGAGGCTTTGTCCGTAGCGCAGGCCTCCGAGCCTGCTGTGTCGCCGACTTCCAAGCCGGCAGAGCCACGGACTTCGCAGCGCATATAAACCGGATCGTTGCGGAAGGAAAATCCCCTCTCCCCAACCATCTCTCCGTCGGACGGGGCGAGGGAGAAGATCACACCATCGCTTGGTCGTTCACTGGATCGTGCGCCGCGTCAAGAGGTCAGGACGTTCACCCTCTCCCCATCGGATGGGGAGAGGGCCGGGGTGAGGGGCTCGTTCCACAGCTTGGTTCCGGATAAATTCATACCGGGCGCGCAGGATTCCCAACCCGCCAGGCCGACGCCAGGCCGGACGCGCTTGGGAGTTTCCACGACCCGCCGTTTGGGATATCGGCGCCACAGCAGACTTGGAAGTCCGCGCTACGCGGCGGCTGCGTCAGCCGCATCAGGTTCATTGGTGTGCATTCGTGGTTTCCTTCCGCATCGTTCCGGCTAATCTCCCCCCCCATGAAACCCCTCGCCCGTTCGGCCGGCATTTTCTTTCTCTCTGCGCTCGCCCTCTTCGCCGCGCCGGCCCGTCCCCCCGGCGCGCCGGTCAATGTGATCCTGTGGTTCGACACCGAGGATTATCTGTTGCCGGCGGACGACGACGCCTCCAAACGCCTCGCCGAAATGCTCACGCAACGCCGCATCCGCGCCACGTTCAAAATGGTCGGAGAAAAGGCGCGCGTGCTCGAGCAGCGTCGCCGGCGCGATGTCATCTCCGCGCTCGCGAAACACGACATCGGCTATCACGCCAACTTCCATTCCGTCCACCCCACGCCCACCGAATACCTCGCCGAGTGCGGCTGGCTCGACGGCTTGGCCGAGTTTGCGCGGCGCGAAGGCGGCGGCGCGGCGGATGTGCGCCGCATCTTCGGCGTCAAGACCCTCGCGTGTTACGGCCAGCCCGGATCGTCGTGGGCGCCGCAGACCCTCGGGGCGCTGGCGCGGATCGGCGTCGCGCCCCACGGCGTGCCCTGCTACGTCGATGAAGGTCCGCACGTGGGGCTGAACGAAAAGCCGTTCTGGTACGCCGGCACGCTCAATGTCTATCGCATGGGACAAAACAAGACGCGCATGGACCTGCACGATCCGGCGGCCGTCGAACCGGCGAAGCAAAAAGTCTCGGCCATCGCGGAACGGCTGCGCGGCGAAGGCGGCGGGCTGATCAGCATCTACTACCATCCGTGCGAGTGGGTGCATCAGGAGTTTTGGGACGGCGTGAATTTTCGCCGCGGCGCGAATCCGCCGCGCGAAGATTGGAAGGCGCCGGCGCAACGACCGGCCGCGGAAACCGAGGCCGCCTTCCAGCGCTTCGCGGAATACCTCGACCACATCCGCGCCCTGCCGAACGTGACGTTTGTCACCGCCACGGAACTGCCGCTGCTCTATCCCGACCGCGCGGTGACGGCCGGCGCCTCCGAGGCGGATCTTTCGGCCCTAGCCGCGAAACTCACCGACGGCGCGGCGGGCGGCATTGATTTTCAAATCATTAACGGCACGAGCTATTCCCTCGCGGATCAGTTTGAACTCCTGGCCGGCGGGGTCGCCGACCGGATCGAGGCCGGGAAGGTTCGCTTTCCCATCCGCGCCACCCGCCTGATCGGGCCGGACAGTCCGCCGCCGACCAACTCACTGCCAAAAATTTCCTGGACGACCTTTCGTGACGCGACGCTTGATGTCCGCCAGTTCATCCAGCGCGAGCATCGGATTCCCGCGCGTGTTCACGTCGGCGCGGAGGCGGTGCCGCCCGCGGATTTTCTGATCGGGCTGGCGGCGGCGTTTCGGCAAATGCAGGCGGCTGGAAAATTTCCGGCGGAGGTGAGCCTGGGAAAAAATGTGGAGCTGCTGCCCGTGCGACAGGTGGCCAAGGACACGCCCGGCCTCTTCGGCGGCTGGATCATCCACCCGGAAAACTTTCGCGCGCCCAAGGTGGTCGAGCAGGCACGGCTGCAGGCGTGGACGTTGAAACCGGCGCTGCCCGCCATGATTAAATGAAGATTCGGCCCGCCACGGAACTCACTTCAGAGTCTGCAGGTAGGCCATGATGTCCTCCAGTTCCTGCGGGCTGAAGATGTCGCCCATCGGCGGCATCGGGGAGAGGGTGCCAAGTCCCTCGAAGCCCTTGGTGATGACCTTGCTCGGTTCGAGCAAACTTTCCTTGATGTAATCCCGCGTGGCGCGCGTGGCGATGCCGTCGAGCGCCGGACCAACCGTGCTGCCCTGCCCTTTGAGCGTGTGGCAGAGGATGCACGCCGCGACGTGCTTGTGGAAAATGTCATCACCCCGTTTGGCGTCTCCGGCAACCAGCGCGCCGCTGCCACCCTCGGCCGGCAACAGTTCACAAAGCTTCACGTCATCAAAATAACCTTCACCTTTCGCGACGTGGAGAATGTTGATGCTCACCTTGGGATTCGAGCCGCTGGTGTAATCCGTGGTGACCAGGGTCCAGTCGCCGTCGCGCGTGACCTTCTCGGTCTCCGCGCGGTTGATCTGGTCGTTCAAGCTGATCTTGCCGCGCAGGCCGCGGCCTTTCACCCATCCGGAAAGCCGGTAGAGCGTGTTGGGCTTGAGGGTCACATCCGCATACATGCTGGTGTCCGCGGTGTCCGCCGCCACGCAGCGGATGGCGCGCTCCCCGCCATGGACGTTGCCTGAGCCGGTGACAGCGGACCACTCGGCGCCGGTTGTCCCGGGAGCACCGTTGTAATCACGGCGTTTCCAACCCTCGGGTAGTTTGTCGGCTCCAACGATTTCAAGTCCGGGATTCGGGAGCAGGTTCGGACCTTCCTTGTAAAGCTCGGTCTGGTGAATCCTGGCGAGCAGTCGGCTGGCCTCGCCCAGCCATGGATCGGTCCGGTTGGCCGGATTGCGCGCGATGCTGACGATCACGCTCTGAACCTCCTTCGCGGTCGGAAACTCCGCGAGCTTCACGTAGGCCGCGAGCTTGGTGATCGGATCCGGATCGCTGACCACGCCCGCGCTGAAGAACAGCATCTTGCCATGGTCGTCCGCGCTGAGGGCGCGGGTGGCGTTACGGCGCAGCGGGGAGGACGGTGAAAGCAACCCGGCCTTGTGCGTGGCGTCATCGAGCAGGCCCAGACCGTGCAGCGCCCAGAGCGCGTGGATGGCGGCGACTCCGGAGTCCTTCGCGGTCACGGTTTTTTTCAGCGCACCGGCGGCGTCGGTCTTCTTTCCTTCAACGAGTAGCCGCTGGGCGGTGAGTCGCCAGAATTGATTGTCGCTGCCGAGGGCCGCCACCAGCTGGTCCGTCGTCGCGCCCTTGAGGGAAGTGATGGCGGGTTTCTTCGCCTGGTCCCAGACGACGCGGTAGATGCGGCCGCGTTCATGATCGCGCAGCGCGTTCTGATGCGCGCCGCCGGGGCCGGTACGGGCGTTGTAGCCGCCCCTGTCCATGCTCGGCGTGGGGTTGTGCTGGATGATGAAATTCTGGAAGTCGGCAAACCAGACCGCGCCGTCGGGGCCGACTTCGGAAAAGACGGGCGACATCCATTCGTCACTGCTGGCGACGAGGTTGAATCCGTCCTTGGCCGTGTAGCCCGCGCCGGACGGCTGCACGTTCATCAGTTCGATCAGCTTCATCGTCGGCTCGCAGACCATGGCCCGGCCCTGCATGCGGGGCGGCAGGTTGGCGGAATAAATAAACGAACTGCCCGCCGCGGCGGTGTAGCCGCCCATCACATCGACCTGCCGGAAATTCGGCGTGATGGTGTGGGCCTTGTCCACGACGTTGATTTTTCTGGCGGAGGTGATGCGGGTCTTGGGCGAGAGGGTGGCGGGAATGCCGCCGTAAAAAATGGGCGCGCCATTGGCCGTGCCGCCGAACTGGTCGCCGGCCTCGTTCGCGCTGTGAGCCCAGGAGTTGTTGGAGAATTGATGGAGAAATTCCAGCGCCGAGCCGTCGGCTTTGAAACGGTAGGTGCCCATCCCGAACCGGAGCTGCTTGCCGCCCACTTCACCGCCATAGCCGGAGTAGCCGACACAGCCGTACAGCCAGTTGTCGTAGCCGTAGTGGAGACTGCTCGCCTGCGCGTGCGTGTCGCCAACGCCCCAGCCGGTCATGATCACCTGGCGCACGTCGGCCTTGTCATCACCATCCGTGTCCTTCATAAAAATAAAACGGGGCGGCTGCGAAACGATGACGCCGCCGTTCACGAAGACGAGGCTCGTCGGAAGATTCAGCTTGTCCGCGAAGACGGTGAACTTGTCGGCCTTGCCGTCGCCGTCGGTGTCCTCGCAAATCTTGATGCTGTCATTGCCTTCGCCGTTGGCCTTCACGCCGTGCGGATAGTCGCGCGTCTCGCAGACCCAGAGCCGGCCGCGCTCGTCCCACGCGAAGGCGATGGGCTTGCCGATCTCCGGTTCACTGGCGAAAAGTTCAAGCCGCAGATCCGCCGGAACCTGGGTGCGCTCCTTGCTGCCCTTCACGGAAAACGGCTGCTGGAAGGTGACGGCCTGCGGGCGGCGTTCGTAGTTCGCCACGTTGGGATTGGCCTCGCGTTTTTCGGCGTCACGCTGCGCGAGGAATTTTTCCCAGTCCGCCTTGCGTGCCACGGACAGGCTGGCGAGCACGTCGGTGCGGATTTGCTCGGGCGTAGCCTTGTCGGCCACGGTGATCGCGTTCTTCAACTCAACCGGGCCGTCCGCCTTGGGGCGCACCACGACCACGTCGTAGCGGGCCAGGTCCGCCGAGCCGGGCGTTTCGCCGGTGGCGTAATCGAACCAGATGGCGTCGCGGCCCAGGTCGCGCATCGCGCCGTGGAGCGGCCCGACCGAGGTCTGCTCCGTACCGGGCGCGTCGAAGTAGAGCACGCGGATGGGGCCGGTCGCCGCGTGGGTAACAACACCGAGGGAAAGGAGAAGGGAGATCGACAGGATTGGTTTCATGATTGGTGAGAATAGTTGGAGAAAACCCGGCGACGAGTCAAGCGACCACTCCCCCTCTGCGTCCCTGGCCGCGCCGCATCCAGAACAGGCCGAGCAGGCCGCAGACGAGCAAGCCGCTCACCGCCCAGACGCTGCTGCCGGGCGCGTTGGGGAAATAATGGAGCGCGGCCGCGCCGATGGCCGGCCCGGCGCAACTGCCCGCGCCAATCGCCGCTTCGTGCAGTCCGCCGTGCTCGCCCTTGGTTTCACCCACGTCCATCGAATAGAAAAGCGACGAGTAATAAATCAGCCCGATGGAAATCCCGAAGACGACCTGCGCGGCGAGCAGCACGGCCAGATTCGACGCGAGGAGAACGAACGCGAAGCTCACGACCATCGCGACGTAGGCGCCGGCCAGCCAGCGGAAGCGGTAATGCCAGCCGGGCCAGAGCCAGAGGAGCAGGAACGACCCGGCGCGTACGAACAGCCAGACGGAGCAGAGAAATCCGGCGAACATCGGCGAGAGGTGCAGTTGCTGCGCCAGGTTCGGAGTGACCGCGATGAGGGTGTTGACGGCGAGGTAGGTGAAGGGGTTCGCCAGCCAGGCCATTTTCAAAAACGCGCGCTGATGGGCCAGCGAGCGAGGCGGTCCGGCGGGAGGAGCGGCGAGGGAAATTCCCGGCGACGCGGGCGGCGCGAGCTGGGCTTTTCGTTCGAGCCACAACGTCAGCACGAGTTGCACGACATGAATCGACGCGGGGACGAGAAACATCGCCGGCAAACCCCAGGTCTCGATCAGCGCTCCGCCGGTGAAATAGGCGAACGCGCCGGCCGTGGCCCAGACGAGGTTGTAGATGCCGACCATTTTCTGCAAACGCGCCGTCGGCTCGCCTTCGCAGACCAGCGCCTGGAGCGTCGGCCAGGTGAAGCACATGGCGACGGTGCCGAGGATGACCACGGCGAGGTGGGCCGCGAGCGTCTCCATCCAACTGCCCGCGGCCAGCGCGGCGGCCAGGCCGAGGAAGCCGATTTTCAGCGCGGTGAAGCAGCCGTGCCGCTGCGCGAACCGGCCGCCGAACATCGCGGCGAAGGTGTAGATCAGGCCGAGCAGCGCGGCCAGGAGCAGGTTGTGCAGCTTGCCGAAACCAAACCGCTCCTGCATGAAAAAGTAGATGTAGAAAAAATACCAGGTCGTCGCGAGCGCGTTCAGCCCTTCGAGCACAAACGCGCCGGCCTTGAGCGAGCGGGGAAGAAACGCGGCATGCGGAGCGCGGAGTGCGCAATGAAGAGCGGGGTCGGTGACTTTCAACTCGGCACTTCCTCCAGGGCTTGGCGGCAATACCATTTCACCGCGCCGCTCATGGACGGCTGAAGCGCGTCGAGCTGCTCGCTGGTGAACCAGCCGATGTCGTGATGCTCGGCGGCGGCGAGCGAGAGCGTGCCGTTCCTCGGACGCGCCCAGTAGATCATCCCGATGTGTTCGTGGGTGTCGTTGATGCGGTGGATGTCGAGGAAGCGCGGGGCGATGAGCGCGCGGGTGCCAGGTTCGGTGGTGGGCGGACGTTCGCCGAGCAGTTCCACGTCGAAGCCGCTCTCCTCCTTCGCCTCGCGGAGCGCGGCCATCTCCGGATCCTCGTCGAGTTCGATGTGGCCGCCGAGCGGCAGCCACTTGTCGAGCTTGCGATGGTGGATGAGCAGAATCTTGCCTTCATGGACGACGAAGATGGCGACGGTGAAATCAATTTTCTCGTGGAGGTGGGGCATAAACAAAAACGCCCCGGTGCGATGACCGGGGCGTGTGGAAGATTTCAATCTTACTTCATACGGTCGAAATTCTTTTTCAGAATCTGCCAGTCCTGGAGGCCTTTGACCTTTTCCATCATGCCGGCATTGATCTTCGCCTCGTTGGCGTTCTTGGTCGGGCGGTTCGTCTTGTAGAACACGCCGAAGAGGCCGGGGAACGGTTCGCCCGCGATCTTGTAGGCGGCCAGTTCGTCGGTCACGTCGTGGTCGGCGGGCACGAGGTTGAACGCGCCGCCCTTGCGGGGGTTGCTCGCGTCGAAGGCGCCTTCGTAAAATTCCACGCATTCGCTCAGGCACTCGATGACGCTGAAGCCGTCGTGATCCATCGCGGCTTCCATCATCTGGAGGACGTGGTTCGGATTCGTGTGCGTGGTGCGTGCGACGAAGGTGGCCCCGGCGCTGATGAGTTGCTTCATGGGGTTGATGGGATGATCCATCGCGCCCCAGACGTCGGTCTTGCTCTTGAAGCCGATGGGCGAGGTGGGCGAGGTCTGTTTCTTGGTCAGGCCATAGACCCAGTTGTCCATGATGACGTAGGTCATCTTGATGTTTTTGCGGGCGGTATGGTTGAGATGGTTGCCGCCGATGGAGAAGGCGTCGCCGTCACCGCCGAAAACGAACACATGCAGATCGGGCCGGCTCAGGGAAAGGCCGCTGGCGAAGGGGAGCGCGCGACCGTGGATGTAATGCGCGCCGTGGGCCTGGACGAAATAGGGAAAGCGGCTGGAGCAGCCGATGCCGGCGATGGTGGTGATGTTCTCGTGCCAGATCTTGCGCTTCTCGATGAGCTTGAAGTAAAGCGCGAGCACGGAGAAGTCACCGCAGCCGGGGCACCAGGTCGGATGGTCGGCGGCGATTTCTTTTTTGGTGAGGCCCTTGCGCTCCTCGGTGGGGAGCGGGGTGAGCGGGGCGACGCTGGTGAGGTTGCCGCCGCGGACGGGGATTTCGGTGGTGGGAGAACTCATATGTATAAATTTTTGCTCAGGGGTGAATCACATTTTGCGGAGGCCGGCGCTGACGTTGACGCG
>CANMZY010000058.1:0-12457 GCA_947502425.1 Verrucomicrobiales bacterium | reverse complement strand
CCGCCCACCCCGCCCGGCCCGCTCCCGCCGCGCCTGTAACGCGGCCGTCCCCGGCGGCCAGTGCCCGGGGCGTTCCCGCCCCGTGGTCCAGGCCGGGCCTGACCATCACCGAATATTTTGACACGAATGTTTTGGCATTTGTCTAATTTCGAAAGTCCCGGCATACTGACCCGCACGCCGATGAATCGTTTTCGTTCACCCGGCGTCTTGACCAGTCACAAACTTTAACGGAAAGAAAAATTATGGCGCAGGCAATCATGGATCCGGAGCAGGTGCGGCGGTTCGCCGAGGAACTCAAGCGGTTCAACGTCGATCTCCAGAACCGGATGGCCTCGCTCCAGGCGCGCTTCGCATCACTTGGCGACACCTGGCAGGACCAGGAACAGATCAAGTTCTCGGAGGAGTTCAAGGACACCATGAAGGCGGTGAAGAAATTCATCGAGGTCTCCAACCAGCACACCCCTTACCTGCTGCGCAAGGCCCAGCGCATCGAGGAGTATCTGAACCAGCGTTAGCCTCATGGCAGACAAGGCCCACGTCACTTCAGTCGATGTCCTCGCGGATTTCCGCGCGACCCTCATCCTGTATGTGAGCAAGGCCCGCCCCGCCGTCGAGGAGACCAGCTCCGAAGTGCTGCGCCTGCGGATGTGGCTCCAGAACGACCAGCGCATGCACTGGGAAGGCCAGGTGCGCCGCCGCCGCAAGCAGCTCGAGGAGGCCGAGCAGTCCCTCTCCAGCGCCCGCATGTCCGACTTGCGCGAGGCGGTGACGGTGGAATTCAAGGCTGTGCAGAAGGCCAAGCATGCGCTCGAGGAGGCCGAGGCGAAGCTGAAAGTTTTGAAACATTGGAGCCGCGAGTTCGACAGCCGCGTCGAGCCGCTGGTCAAACAACTGGAAAAAGTGAACACCGTGCTCGCGAACGACATGACCAAAGCCGCCACCTATCTGGCCCACGCCGCCAACACGCTCGCCGCTTATGCCGAGCTGGCCGCGCCGACCGTCGCGCCGCCCCCGCCCCCGCCCGCCGACACGAATCCGCTCGAGGACGCGGCCAGCCCCGCCGGAGGACAGCCATGAGCGGAAACGGATCACGCCTGGCGGCGTTGACCAGCCAGCTCTCGAACCAGTGGCAGCGCACCAAGGAGCAATGGCAGGACGCCAAGTGCGAGGAGTTCGAGCAAAAATACATCCAGGAACTGCTGACCAGCGTGGACAAGGCCGTCACGGTCATGGAGCAACTGGACAAGCTGACCACCAAGATAAGGCACGATTGTGAGTAGTCATTTAGGGCCAAAGCAGACGCTGGAACTGATCGAGAACCTGAAAACCACGGTGCGCGATTTCGCGGCGCGCGAGGTGAAACTCAGCCAGGAATACCGGGTCAAGACCACGGCCGGCCAGAACCGCCGCGACGAGGCCCTCGAGGAATTCAACCGCCAGCTCGCCGGGGAAACCGGCCAGGCCGACGCCACCGCCCACGCCGCCCGCGAAATCATCCAGGGCAAATTCAAATCCCGGAAGACCGTCATCGCCGACGCTATCAAGACCAGCCTGAAGGTGGGTTTCAACCGGATTGAAATCAAGGAAGGCGGCCGCAAGCACAAGCTCCAGACCGAGATCATCCAGAACAAGCGCCACCGCGAAACCGGCCTGGCCAGCGCGGAAAACACCCAGGCGGAATTCAAGACCGCGCTCGCCAGCGACCAGCAGGCTCTCGCCGGACTGGAGGCCGAAGCATGCCAGGCCTTCAGCGGCTACGGATCTTTGGTCCGGCTCGTTTCCGCCCCGCCCGCCGCGCCAGAGCCGAATCTCACCCCGGACGAATACGACCTGATGACGGAGTTGCGCGCGCTGCTCGAGAAAACCGGCGGCGATGTGAAAAAATTTCAGAAGCTGCTGCTCCCGGCCTTTTTCAAATACCGCTGGCTCTGGCTGGTGCTGGCGCTCGGCCAGATCGGGCTGGTGCCGCTGTTCATTTTTTTGAAAGTGGCCCGGGAGTTCACCTACGAAATCGCCGGCGCCTCCGCCGGCGGCTGCGTGCTGCTCGGCTTGATTCTCTTCTTCATTGGCAAGAGCCAGGCCGCGCCGGGTGCCACGGCGATTGCCAGCGCGCTCGGCCTGGCGCGCAAGCTGCACGACGCCTGTTTCGAGAAATGCGAAGATCGCCGTCGCCAGGAAATCGCCCGCGTCGAACACGAGTTTCAAACCAAGAGCGAGTGGATCACCAGCGAGTGGCGGCTCGCCCTCGATACGGCGGAGGCCACCCGCATCGCCCTGCCGGGGCAGATCGACGACCATGCCGCGCGCCTTTCCGCCGAGCACGAGCGCCGTTTCCATCTGAACATGAAGCGGCTCGAAGACTCGCACCGCGCCACTGTGGACCGCCTGACCGCCGCGATCGACGCGCAGAAAAAAGCAGTCACCGACGCCTGGGCCGAGAAAGAGGCGAAGATCACCGCCGACTACGAGGCCGTCTGGCGTCCGCTCGAAACCGAATGGAAGACCAAGGTCCAGCCCATCTACCAGACCATTGCCGCCGCCCATGCCGAGTCCGAAAAACAATTTCCCCCGTGGCAGCCGGAGTTGTGGAAGGACTGGAATCCTCCGGAGCGGTTCGGACACATCATCAAGTTCGCCCACCTCGACGTGGACGTAGAGCAACTGTCCGAAGGCGCTCCCAAGGACGCGCGCCTGGCGCTGCCCGGCCCCGCCCATTTCGCCCTGCCGCTTCTGCTCACGTTTCCGAACCAGGGGTCGGTTGTTTTTGAAACGAAAAATTCCGGACGCGATGAAGTGGTCGAGGCCTTGAACAACATCGTGCTCCGCCTGCTCGCCACCGCGCCGGCGGGCAAAATCAGTTTGACGGTCATTGATCCCGTGGGCCTCGGCCAGAGCTTCTCGGGCGTCATGCACCTGACCGATTACGCCGAGCATCTGATCAACAGCCGCATCTGGACGCAGACCACGCAGATCGAGCAGCGTCTCGCCGACCTGAACGAGCACATGGAGAAAGTCATCCAGATGTATCTCCGCAACGAGTACGCGACCATCGCCGAATACAACGAGCAGGCCGGCAACATCGCCGAGAAATATCACTTCGTCGTCGTGGCCGATTTCCCCACCGCCTTCAGCGACCTCGCCGCCAAGCGCCTCCTCAGCATCGCCGCCAGCGGGGCCAGGTGCGGCGTGTTCACCCTCATCCACTGGGATCGCCGCCAGCCCGTGCCGCAGGATTTTCTGCCCGAGGAGCTTCGCAAAAGCAGCGTCTGCATCAGCTCGCGCGGCGAGGATTTCTCGCTCACCGGCAACTTCATCCCCGGCACCAATCTCGTGCTCGACACCCCGCCGGCCCCGGAACTCGCCATCTCCTTCATTCAAAAAGTCGGCCAGCGCAGCAAGGACTCCAACCGCATCGAGGTGCCGTTCACCCATGTCGCCCCGCCCGCCGCCGACTTCTGGACCCTCGAAACCACCAGCGAACTGCGCGTGCCCATCGGCCGCAGCGGCGCGACCAAACTGCAATATCTCGCCATCGGCAAAGGCACGCGCCAGCACGCGCTGCTCGCCGGCAAAACCGGTTCCGGCAAATCCTCCCTCTTCCACGTCATCATCACCAACCTCGCGCTCTGGTGCAGCCCGGAGCAGGTCGAGTTCTACCTCATCGACTTCAAGAAGGGCGTCGAGTTCAAATGCTACAGCTCGAAACGCCTGCCCCACGCGCGCGTCATCGCCATCGAGAGCGACCGCGAATTCGGACTCAGCGTGCTCCAGCGGCTCGATGACGAGTTGAAACGGCGCGGCGACATGTTCCGCAAGCTCGGCGTCCAGGACATCGCCGGCTACAAGCGCGAAGGCGGCGCCGAGTCCGTCCCCCGCTCGCTCCTCATCATCGACGAGTTCCAGGAATTGTTCGTCGAGGATGACAAGATTTCCCAAACCGCCTCGCTCCTCCTCGACCGCATCGTCCGCCAGGGCCGCGCCTTCGGCATCCATGTGCTGCTCGGTTCGCAGACGCTGGGCGGCGCCTACACCGTGGCCCGCACCACGCTCGGCCAGATGGTCATTCGCATCGCGCTTCAGTGCAACGAAGCCGACGCCTACCTGATCATGGACGACAACAACCCCGCGCCCCGCCTTCTCTCGCGACCCGGCGAAGGCATCTACAACGACACCGCCGGCACCATCGAAGGCAACAGCCCTTTCCAGGCCGTGTGGCTCCCCGACGAGGAGCGCGACACCTATCTCGTCAAGGTCGCCGAGCAGGCCCGCAAATCGGGAACCAATTATCCGGGGCCGATTGTCTTCGAGGGCAACGCGCCTTCCGACGTGCGCGAAAATCCCGTGCTGCAAAAACTTCTCGAAGCCGCCGCGATCAAACAACCGGCCGCGCCCCACATCTGGCTCGGCGCGCCCAACTCCATCAAAGGCCCCACCGAGGCCATCTTCCACCGGCAGAGCGGCAACAACCTCCTCATCGTCGGCCAGCGCGACGAGGCCACACTCGCCATCTTCGCCGTCTCGCTCATCTCGCTCGCGGCCCAGTACCGGCCCAGCGCGGCCCGCATCATCCTATGCGACGGCAGCGCGCCCGATTCGCCGCAGCGCGAATTCCTGGCCCGGATCGGCCAGGCCATCCCGCACCCGATCACCTTCGCGAAACAGGCCGACCTGCCGCAGATCATGAAGGGGCTTTCCGACGAAATGACCAGCCGCACCGGCGACGAACACGCGGCGGATGCGCCCTCCACCTTCCTGTTCATCCACGGCCTCCAGAAATTCAACAAGCTCCGCTTCGAGGAAGATTTTGGATTCGGCGGCGGCGACGCGGACGCGGCCCCCAACCCCGCCGCGCTGCTCAACAACCTGATCTGCGAATGCACCCGGCTGGGTTTTCACGTCATCGCCAGTTGCGACAGTTTGAACAACGTGAACCGGTTCCTCAGCCGGAAAGCCTTCAGCGAATTTGAACTGCGCGTCCTCTTCCAGATGAGCGCGAACGATTCCGCCAGCCTAATCGACAGCCCGAAGGCCAGCACCCTCGGCCTGCACCGCGCCCTCTTCTACAACGAGCAGGAAGGCCACCTCGAAACCTTCCGCCCCTACGCCCTGCCCACCAACGAATGGATCGAGCAGGCCGGCCAAAACCTCGCGCGCCTGGCCAAATAGCGGCAGGCGCCCCGCCGACACCCGGCCACGGCAGCCTTGAACCTGAGTCAGCCCGGCAACGGCGGTTTCTCCCGGTGCCACGCGGTGGACTGCTCGTAGGCATGGGCAATTTTCAAAATCGTCTCCTCGCCGAACGGTTTGCCGAGAAGCTGCAGGCCGATGGGCAGTTTGGCATCGCCGCCGGAGGTGAAGCCGCAGGGCAGGCTCAGGCCGGGAATGCCCGCAAGATTGCAGGAAATGGTGAAGATGTCCGAGAGATACATCTGCATCGGGTCGTCGGATTTTTCGCCGGCCTTGAACGCCGCCGTCGGCGTGGTCGGCGTGACGATGGCATCGACTTTCTCGAACGCCCTCAAAAAATCCTGGCGGATGAGTGTGCGGACTTTTTGCGCGCGCAGATAATAGGCGTCGTGGTAGCCGCTGCTCAGGACATAGGTGCCGAGAATGATGCGGCGCTTGACCTCCGCGCCGAAGCCCGCGCCGCGCGTTTTGCTGTATAACTCAATCAGGTCCGTGCCGTTCACCCGCGCGCCGTAACGGATGCCGTCGAAGCGCGCGAGGTTTGCCGAGGCCTCGGCGGTGGCGATGATGTAGTAGGTCGCCACCGCGTAATCGGTGTGCGGCAGGGAAATTTCCACCAGTTCCGCGCCGAGTTTTTCGAGCTGCCTGATCGCCGTCTGCACGGCGGCGTTCACCTGGGGATCAAGGCCGCCGACCAGATATTCCCTGGGCAGACCGAGCTTGAGTCCTTTGATGTTGCCGTCGAGCGCGGCGGTGTAATCGGGCACCGGCTCGGGGACGCTCGTCGAGTCACGTTCGTCGCGGCCGCTCAAAACATTTAAGAGCGTCGCGGCGTCGCGCACGTCCTTAGTGAACGGCCCGATCTGATCGAGCGACGAGGCGAAGGCGACGAGTCCGTAACGGGAAACACGCCCGTAGGTGGGCTTCAAGCCGACGCAGCCGCAGAGCGCGGCCGGCTGGCGGATGGAGCCGCCCGTGTCCGAGCCAAGCGTGGCAAACGCTTCGTCCGCCGCGACCGCCGCCGCCGAGCCGCCGGAGGAGCCGCCCGGAATGCGCGTGACATCCCAGGGATTGCGGGTGGTGACGAACGCGGAGTTTTCCGTCGAGCTGCCCATCGCGAACTCATCCATGTTCAGTCGGCCAAAAACAACCGCCCCGGCGGCCTTCAGCTTTTCCACCACGGTCGCGTCATAGGGTGAAATGAATTTGCCGAGAATTTTCGAGGCGCAGTTGAGCGGCTGATTCTTTACGGCCAGCACGTCCTTCATGGCGATGGGTACGCCGAGCAGCGGGCCGGTTTCACCGTTCGCGATCCGCTGATCGGCGGCCTCCGCCTGCGCGAGCGCGTCGGCGGCGTCATGGCTGAGGAAGGCGTGAATCCGACCATCGACGCGGGCGATCTGGTCGAGACAGGACTGCGTGGCGTCGCGCGCGGAGACTTCGCGGCGGGCGAGTTTGGGGGTGAGTTCGGAAATGGTGAGGTGGTTGAGCATCGAAAAAATTCTTTCGGCGAAGCAGCGGAAGATTACTCCACGATTTTCGGCACGATGAACAGGCCGTTGGCCCGAGCGGGGGCATTGCGAAGAGCATCCTCGTTCGAGAGGGACGGGCGCACCTCGTCGAGGCGCGTGACGTTGACGAGCGGCACGGCGTGGGCAGTCGGTTCGACCTGGCTCACGTCGAGTTCGTTCAACTTCTCGATATAGCCAAGGATCTGGCCGAGCTGTGCGCCGAACTTTTGTTCTTCTTCCGCCGTGAGCGAAAGCCGCGCAAGTTGCGCGACATATTTGACATCAATTTCCATTGCAGCCATGCGCGGAGACTAGGGTTGGCGGTGGAAAGTGGAAAGTGAAAATGCAGGAATGCCAGCGAATGGCGGACCCGGCGCGCCTTCATCCGCCGCCGGGACTCGCGCGCCAGGGCAGTTTGACCGCGACGCAAACGCCACCCTCGGGTCGGTTGCTGAATTCCAGCGATTGCGCCGCGCCGTAGAGCTGCTGCAACCGCGCCCGCGTGTTCGACACGCCGACGCCTTCCTCTTTCAACTGGCCGCCAGGCAGGCCCGCGCCGTTGTCGCTCACTTCGAGTTCCAGCGTCCCCGGCCCCCGCCGCGCGCACAGCTCGATCACCCCGGGCCGGGCGTGCGGTTCGATGCCGTGCTGGATGGCGTTTTCCACGAGCGGCTGCAACACCAGATTCGGCACCAGCGCGTCGAGCGTGTCCGGCGCGATGTTCATTTTCACCGTGAGCCGTTCACCAAAGCGCGTGCGCTCGATGTCGAGATAGCGCGACAGAAAATCAAGCTCCTCGCGCAGCGTCACCTCCTGCGTGCCGGTGTTCTCCAGCGCGCGCCGCAGCAGTTCGCTCAGGCGCACCAGCATCCGGTCGGCGGCCTCCACGTCGCGGTGCATCAGCGACGAAATGCCGTGCAGCGTGTTGAACAGGAAGTGCGGATTGAGCTGCATTTGCAACGCCTGCAACCGCGCCTGGGCCAGCCCGCGCTCCAGTTCCGCCGTGCGAATTTCGCGCTCCTGCAGTTTCCGGTAATAGCCCAACCCGTTGCTCAGGCCGACGATCACGAAATAAACGAGCAGGTTGAAATGAAATGTTTTGAAAAGCAGCGGACGAAACGCCTCGGCGAAGGTGATCGTTTCGCCCGTCATCCAGCCCTGCGCCACGGCGACGGCGGCGCGCAGCAGCATGTAGGCAAGCGAGAAGACCGCGCCAGCCGCGAGATGCGCGACGAGGTTGCGCCAGAGACGCGGATGCTCCAGCGGCAGACGCCGGGCCGCAGCCAGCGCCGGCAGCGAGAGCAGCGCGAAGACATACCAGTCGCCCAGCGCCCAACTGACGGCCCGATTCCACGTCACCGGGTTGCCGAACTTCGCGCTGGAAAAATAGAACTGGCTGGCGAAGGAAAGGCCAAGAAGCGTCCACAAGCCGAAGGCTGCGGCCCATTTCCAAACCCGGCGCGGCGCTGGTTCACGGGAAATCATCCGGGAAACCTTGGCCGGAATTGCGGAAATTAAACAGCGTTTTTCTCACCGGGCAGGCATCGCAAAAAATCGAACTGCGAAGTTGGAATGGGTAGCACAGGCGACCCGCCTGTGCCGTCCGGCCACTGGCCGGACGGAACGGGAATGAGATTCGAACTGGAGCAGACGCGTGGAAAAGTTCGGCGCCTTTCCCGTTCCGAGCGGCGGGTCGCCGCTCGGCACAGGCCAGTGGCCTGTGCTACCCGCAGGATTGGCCAACAATCTTCGGCCTTAAATCTTCCAAAACGAATTCTGTTCCGTCATGCCCGCTTCCGCTAAACTCCGCACCCAGACACATGAGCCAGCAGAGTGAATCATCCAAACCCGGACGCGCCTTCCCCACGATTCTTCTCGCGCTGCTGGTGCTCGCGGGGAGCGCGGGCGCTGTCTGGTTCCTGCGCTTACGACCCCAAACGTCCGCCGAAATTCCCACGGCGAAATTCACCGACCTCACCGGCGGGTCAGGAATCAAATTCACCCATTTCAACGGCGCGACCGGCGAAAAACTTCTGCCGGAAACAATGGGCGGCGGCGTGGCCTTCCTCGACTTCGACAATGACGGCGCGCAGGATTTGCTGTTCATCAACAGCAGCGGCTGGCCGTGGCAGACGACGACCCGCAAGGCCGATGCGACGATGAAGCTTTATCGCAATGACGGGCATGGAAAATTCACCGACGTGACGGCAGGTTCGGGACTCGACGTGAGCTTTTACGGAGTGGGCGTGGCGGTGGGCGATTATGACAACGACGGATTGCCGGACGTTTTCATCACAGCGGTCGGCGGCAATCATTTGTTTCACAATCTGGGCGGCGGAAAATTCGCCGACGTGACGGCGGAGTCGGGCGTGGCCGGATCGGAGTGGAGCACGAGCGCGGCGTTCATTGATTACGACAACGACGGGCGGCTCGATTTGTTCGTCTGCAATTATGTCCAGTGGTCGCGCGAACTGGATCTCAAGGCGAACTTCACGTTCGACGGCAAGACGCGCGCCTACGGGCCGCCGATGAATTTCGAGGGCAGCTTTCCCCTGCTCTATCACAACGACGGGCGCGGAAAATTTTCCGATGTATCCGCCGCCGCCGGCGTGCAGGTGAAGAATTTCGCCACGGGCCGGCCGCTGGCCAAGTCGCTCGGCGTCGCGCCGGTCGATCTCGACAACGACGGCTGGATCGACCTGGTGGTGGCGAATGACACCGTGCAGAATTTTGTTTTCCGCAACCAGCACGACGGGACGTTCAAGGAAATCGGCGCGCGGTCCGGCATCGCGTTCGACGCCTACGGGCTGGCGCGCGGCGCGATGGGCATCGACTCCGCTAGGTTCCGCAACGACAGCGCGCTCGGCATCGCCATCGGAAATTTTGCCAACGAACCGAACGCGCTCTACGTCTCGCAGAACGCCGCACTGATGTTCGCCGACGAGGCCGTGACCGAAGGAGTCGGACCGGCCAGCCGCCAACTGCTCAAGTTCGGCCTGTTCTTTTTCGACTACGATCTCGACGGCCGGCCGGATGTGCTGACAGCCAACGGCCACATCGAGGAGAACATCGCGCAATATCAGAAGGGCCAGAGCTACCGCCAGCCCGCGCAACTGTTCTGGAATCGCGGCGCGGCCAAGGGCACCAGTTTCGTCCCCGTGACGGCGGAAAAATGCGGCGGCGATATTTTCAAGCCCATCGTCGGACGCGGCTCCGCGTTCGCGGACATCGACGGCGACGGCGATCTCGACGCGGTGCTGACGCAGATCAACGGCCCGCCGCTCCTGCTCCGCAACGATCAAAAGCTCGGCCATCATTGGCTGCGGTTGAAACTGGCCGGCACGAAATCAAACCGCGACGCCATCGGTGCGTGGGTGCGGGTGCGGGCCGGAGGGCGGACGATTTCACAGCAGGTCATGCCGGCGAAAGGCTATCTCTCGCAATCCGAGCTGCCGCTCACCTTCGGCCTCGGCCAGTCCGCCAATGTTGACAGCGTGGAAATCACCTGGCCGGGCGGCGCGGGGCAAAAGGCGGGACCGCTGAAAGTGGACACGCAAAACGTGGTGACGCAGGCGCCGTGAATGATGGCTGGCCCGGCGGTGCGTCCGCCCGGAGCGCCAAAAAAACCGCACGCCGGCTTTCACCGGCGTGCGTTGTTGCAGAGGGGTTGGGAGATTGAATTACTTCGCCGCCGCGAGGTGCTTCGCGACTTCCGCCCAGTTGACCAGATTCCAGAACGCCTTCAAATAGTCGGCGCGCTTGTTTTGGTATTTGAGGTAGTAGGCGTGTTCCCAGACGTCGCAGCCGAGAATGGGCGTGCCTTCGCAGCCGGCGACGGCCTTGCCCATGAGCGGATTGTCCTGGTTGGCGGTGGAGACGACTTCGAGCTTGCCGCCGTTGACGACGAGCCAGGCCCAGCCGCTGCCGAACCGGCCCAGACCCGCCGCTTCAAACTTGGCCTGGAATTCGGCGAAGGATCCGAAGGCGGCGTTGATGGCGTCGGCCACCGCACCGGTCGGAGCGCCGCCGGCTTGGGGCGCGAGAATTTTCCAGAAGAAGGAGTGGTTCCAGTGACCGCCGCCGTTGTTGCGGACGGGGCCACGGATGTTTTCCGGGACGGAGGCGATGCCTTTGACCAACTGGTCGAGCGAATGCGCTTCAACCGGCGAGCCGGCGAGGGCCTTGTTGAGGTTGTCCACGTAGGCCTTGTGATGGCGGCCGTGATGAATTTCCATCGTGGCTTTGTCAATGTGGGGTTCGAGCGCGTCGTGCGCGCAGGGAAGAGCGGGGAGTTCGTGGGGCATAATTTTATTTTCAGTTGATGTTCACTGGCGGCGCGAGACTAGCAAGCGGGGCGGGCGCACACAAGCGGCGGATTTAAACGGCGGAACACGGGTGCAGCCCGGCCAGTTGCCCGTTCAAGCGATGTGTTTTCAAACGCGGATCGCCGAGGTTTTCCGCCATGCGCCGCAAGGTCGTTTCGATTTGCGGTTGGAGCGCGGGGCTTTTTCTGACCAGACGAGGGAACGCCGTTCATACTTGGGCGTGGAACCAAGCGCGCTCATGGTTCACTTGATTTTGGCAAGACTGGCAATGAGATTTTCAACCGGCTGGCTTTTGAGTTTGCCGGCGCGAAAGGCTTTGCGGGCGTGCCCGGCTTCCGCCGCCGTGTCCTGCCGCCACGCTTCAATGCGGCGCTGGCGCAGCAGGGCTTCGAGCATTTCCTGTTCGTCCGCAGGCAATGCTGCGGCCTCGGTCAGAACTCGGTCTAATGTTGAAGTAGCCACAGATACAATTCGCTTCGCTGCACTGTTCCTCGTTCAAAAACAAGCCAAGATGCTTTCAGTGATTGGCCAGATCCACAAAATTCTTCAGCAGTCGCAGCCCGACCTCCTGGCTTTTCTCGGGGTGAAACTGCGTGGCGAAGACGTTGTCCTTCCAGACGGACGACACGAAGGTTTCGCCGTAATTCGTGCGGGTCGCGGCGATGGTGGGATCAAGCGGCTTCGGGAAAAAGCTGTGGACGAAGTAAACGTAGCTGCCGCTGGCGATGCCGCGATAAAGCGGACAGCCGGGGCGCGCGATTTCAATCTGGTTCCAGCCGATCTGCGGAATCTTCAGGCCCGGCTGCGCGGTGAAGCGCACGACCTTGCCCTGGAAAACGCCCAGGCCCGCCGCGCAACTGTTGAACTCCTCGCTCTTCTCAAAGAGCGCCTGGTAGCCGATGCAGATGCCGAGAAACAGCCGGCCGTTCTGAATGAACTCCCGCACGCCGGCCAGCAAGTCCTGCCGCTGCATGGCGGTGATGCAGTCGTCAAACGCGCCGACGCCGGGCAGGACCACGGCGCGGGCGTCCTTCAGGCCGGCGGGCGTGGTCGTGACGCGCACCTCCGCGCCGACCTTGAGCAGCGCCTTTTCCACGCTGCGTAAATTTCCGGAGCCGTAATCAAGCAAGGCAATCATAGCGAATGACGAGGGACTAGAACCGAAGGACGAAGGAATGTCGAAATCAGAATGTTAGATTGATGACGCATCTGGACACGGCCTCCGAACTCGAACGGAGCGCGGGGCTGTGACCCGCAGCATGTGACAATAGGATGGCTTGTGGAATCCCCCGAGGCTCTCAGGGTGCTCGCGCTGCTGCGAGTCACAGACCCGCACTCCGTCGCCGGACACCGCCCGCCGCCAATTCCGAACGTCCTTCCTATTTCGGAATTCGGGATAAATCTCCGGGCAGACTTGTGCCTCCTGACGCGGCG
>CANMZY010000057.1:0-12502 GCA_947502425.1 Verrucomicrobiales bacterium | reverse complement strand
TGCTTTTGAACGAGGCACTCGCCGCCCAGCTCGCCGCCCGCCCTGGCGATGAAGTGCTCCTGCGCATTCACAAGCCTTCCGCACTTTCCCGGGACGTTCCCATCACGCCGCAAAGCGACGCCAGCGTGGCGCTCCGGCTAAAAGTTCACGGAGTGTTGCCCGCCTCCGAACTCGGCAACTTCAGCCTGCGCTCCGGCCAGACGCCGCCGATGAACGCCTTCGTCAACCTCGCGGAACTGCAATCGTCCGCCGGTCTCGAGGGCCGGGCCAATCTGCTGCTGGCCGGTTCATTCACCAACACCGCGCGCAAGGTGGCGTTTCCGGTGCGGGTTTTTTTAAAGACAGTTCTCCACGAACACGTCAGCCCTGGCCTGGCGGCCAAGATCGAACTTTATCGCACGGCAGAATTGCCCGCCGCGCAGGCCCTCTCCGGCCTGGGTCATTCCTTGCAACAGAGCTGGCGGCTCACGGATGCCGAGTTCGATTTCCATCCACTGCCAGCGTCGGACACCTTCGAACTGACTTCGCGGCGCATTTTTATCGAGCCGGCGGTGGACAACCACATTTCTGAAAAGGACTCTGATCTGATCAAGGGTGCCCGCCTCAAGCGATCTCTCGGCCCGCCGCCCACCACCGTTCCGCTCCTGACCTATCTCGCGAACCGCCTCAGCGTCGGCACCAACGGTGCGCCCTATTCGATGGTCACCGCCGCCGGGGCACCTTACACCCCGAAAGATTTGCGCGACGACGAGGTCATCATCAACCAGTGGCTCGCGGACGATCTTCGTGCCAAGCCCGGCGACGAACTGGCCTTGACATATTTCCTGCCCGATTCCGCGTCACAACTCGCAGAGGCGACGAATCGGTTTCGCATCCGGGCCATCGCGCCCATGACCCTGCCGCACGCGGACCGCACCCTGATGCCGAATTTTCCGGGCCTGTCGAAAGCCGAGAGCACGCATGACTGGGACGCCGGGTTTCCACTCGTTCACAAGATTCGCGATCAGGACGAGAAGTATTGGAAGGATCATCGCGGCACGCCCAAGGCCTTCGTGACGTTGCGCGCCGGCCAAACGATGTGGGGAAACCGCTTCGGCAATCTGACCGCAATCCGCTTTCCGGTACCAGCAGGAGCCAGCACCAGTGTGTTCGCGACGAACATGGAAGCCGCCATCAGCCAGTATCTGCAGCCTGCGACGTTGGGTTACAGATTTGAGCCAGTGCGTGAGCAGGCGCTCGCGGCAGCCACGCAGGGGCAGGACTTCGGCGGGCTGTTCATCGGGTTCAGTTTTTTTCTGATCGGGGCGGCGCTCATTTTGATGGGGCTGCTGTTTCAGTTTGGTATCGAGCAGCGCGCGGCGGAGATCGGCACTCTGCTCGCGCTCGGCTGGGAACCGCGCCGGGTGCGGCGGCTGTTTTTGCTCGAAGGCATGGCGCTGGCGCTGGTGGGCGGCGCGCTCGGAGCGGTCGGTGGAATTTTTTACGCCCGCGCCTTGCTGCACGGCTTGACGACCGTCTGGCGCGACGCCGTCGGCACAGCGGCGCTGACGTATCACGCCACGACGCCGACGCTGCTGATCGGGTTCGCCAGCGCCGTGATCGTGAGCGCGCTCACGATCTGGCTGGTGCTGCGCAAGCTCGGACGGCGGCCTGCGCGCGAATTGCTCACCGGGGAGGCGCAAAGTCCGCGAGTCAAAGCGCGGAGCCGGGGCCGGCTGGTCGCGCTCGCGGCAGGGGCGGCGACGACGGGCCTCGTCGGCTGGGCGGTGTGGGCGAAGGAAACGGCGAATCCGGAAATCTTTTTCAGCGCGGGCGCGCTCTGCCTGATCGCAACGCTCGGCGCAGCGGCGTGGTGGCTGGGAAGGTTGCAAGGTTTGGGTAGTGGGGCAGGCGGGACGCCTGCGCCACTAACGCTCCGCTCGCTCGGCCTGCGCGGCACGGCGCGGCGGCGGACGCGCAGTCTCGCGACGATTGCACTGCTGGCCTGCGGCAGTTTTCTCATCGCGTCCATCGGCATCAACCGACTGGACGCAAATCTCCACGCGGAGCAGCGCTCGTCCGGCACGGGCGGTTTCGCGCTCATCGGCGAGAGCACGCTGCCGATTATGAAAGACCTGAACACGCGCGAAGGCCGCGAGGCGCTCGGCCTCGATGACAAAATTCTGCAAGGCGTTTCGTTCGTCCCGTTCCGAGTCCGCAACGGCGATGATGCGAGCTGTTTGAATTTGAATCGTGCGCAGACGCCGAGAATGCTGGGGGTTAAAAGCGAGCCATTACACAAGCGATTCACTTTCGCCATGAAACCGAATCTTGCAGCGACAGGAGTGACGAACAAAGGCGACTATTGGGCGGCGCTTGATTGGAATGGGTTTGCCGTTAGCGGGTCGGTTGTCAGCCCGTCCATTATTGATCCAACTGTTCACGCCATCGGCGACGCTGCTTCCATTCAATGGGCGCTGCACAAAAAGATCGGTGATTCACTGGAGTTCACCGACGAGCGCGGGCAAAAATTCAACACATTGCTCGTCGGCGGGCTGGCGAATTCCATTTTGCAGGGCAGCCTCATCGTTGACGAAGCGGAGTTCTTGAAAAAATTCCCCGGCGAGAGCGGTTATCGAATGTTCCTGATTGATTGTCCGTCGAACGCACTGCCGAAAGTTTCAGCGGAGTTGTCGCGCGCGTTGCAGGATTTCGGATTCGAGGTGACGCCGGCGGCGCGGCGGCTGGCGCAGTTCAACGCGGTGCAGAACACGTATCTCAACACGTTTCAGTTGCTCGGCGGGCTGGGGCTGCTGCTGGGCAGCGCGGGTCTCGGCGTGGTAGTGCTGCGCAACGTGCTGGAACGACGGGGCGAACTCGCGCTGCTGCTGGCGGTCGGTTTCGAGCGCGGCGCGCTGCAACGGCTGGTGCTCGCAGAACACGCGGCGCTCCTGGTGCTGGGCCTGGGCGCGGGGCTGGTGTCGGCGGTGGTGTCGGTGCTGCCCACGGTGCTGTCGCCGACGGCGGTGTTTCCGCTCGGTTCACTGGCGCTGACGCTGGGCGCGGTTTTTGTGACGGGTCTGCTGGCGACGTGGCTGGCGACGCGATGGGCGTTGCGGGGAAATTTATTGGAAGGATTGCGGAATGAGTAGGGACGTGGTGCGTGGTGCGTGGTGCGTGAGAAGATTTCGTTGCATTCAAACTGAAATCACGCACCACGGACCACGCACCATCTTAAAAATATGAAAAACAAAATCATCAGTTTCATTTTGACAGCGGGCCTGACGGCGCAATTGAGCGCCGCCGACCCCAAGCCGCTTTACGAAAATAATTTTGAGAAGGCCGAGCTGGACAAGACTCCCGCCGACCTGCTGGTGCTGGACGGCGTGTTCGAGGTGAAGGCGGACGCGGGCAACAAATTCATCGAACTGCCCGGCGCGCCGCTCGGCGAAGGTTCGGGCCTGCTGTTTGGCCCGACCGAAAAGGACGGTGTGGCGGTGACGGCGCGCGTTCACGCCACCGGCAAGGGGCGCCGCTTCCCGACCTTCGGCGTGGGGCTGAACGGTGCCGGCGGTTTCCGGCTGCAGGTGACGCCGGGGAAAAAGTTGCTGGAGATTTTCAAGGGCGATGACGTGGTGGCGAGCACGCCGTTCGCCTGGGAATCGGACTCGTGGACGCAGTTGCGGCTGCAGGCGCGGAAGGTGAAGGACGGCGAATGGAAGATCGAAGGCAGGGCGTGGAAACAGGGCGGCGGGGAGCCGAAGGAATGGCTGGTGACCTTCACCGCGAACGCGGAAACCCCGGCGGGCCGGGCGTCGATCTGGGGCAGCCCGTTTTCCGGCACGCCGATCCGCTTCGATGACCTGACGGTGATGAAGGTGGAGAAATAATTCTGAAAACCAATTTAGAAACGTTTGGAATGGGTCGAGCGTGCCGGAACAGGGGGAAGCCAGTTTTCTGGACCGGCGACAGGAACGCCGTCGAGGCAACCACTCGGAGTTCGGCCTAGTCCTCACCGCGCCCAGTCGGGCGGGTTCTTCAGGCGGTAGAGCATCTCGCCGGCTTTCCGGACGAGCAGCACGCCCTTATCTTCACGGTTCGCAAAATCTTCCACGTTGATCGTGCGCGGGTCGCGGTAGCCGAGGTTGATTTTCCGGCAGACTTCCTCCGGGATGCCGGTGGCGAGCGTCACGCGCACGCGACATTTTTCCACGCCGTTTTCAAACGTCCCGATGCCGCGAACGTGCGTGCAGTGCGCGATCACGCCCCACGGATAATGTTTGAACCGGTCCCACTGCTTCAGAAAGTAATCGCGGCAATGGTAGCCCAGTTCCGCGATCTTCGCGCCGTGGCTCACGCAAATCTCGTGGATGTGCGGCGCATGGAGAATCACCTCGCCGCCGTCGGCCACCACCGGTTCCAGTTTGTACATACCCTTGCCGCCCACCCACAGTTCGTCATACATCGGCGGCAGGACGGAGAGCACGGTCTGATACGGCCGTTCTTTGTAAATGATGTGAACGTCGCGGCTCACCTCCACGGCGGCGGCCCACGTGTCCTCCATCGAACCGGCGAACAGGCCCACGAGCGATTTGTCGGGGCTGACGACCATCGCCAGCAGCAGCTTGTCCAGTTTGACCATCGCCCCGGCGCGATCCACCACGCGGCGGACGGGCGTCCACTGGTTGCCAATGATGCGCGGGTTGGTGATGACGCCGGCGAGCCAGTGGAAAAAATTCAGAATCGCCGGGCCGCCGATGCCCGGGAAAAGATATTTGTTGCCGCCGCTGAACCCGACGACTTCGTGCGGAAACACCGGGCCGATGATGATGAGCTGGTCGTAATCGTAAACCAGCTTGTTGATTTCCACCGGCACATCCATCGCGAAGAGGCCGTCGGAAAGTTTGCTAATCTCGTCGGCGGGAATGGTGCCGATGTTCAGCAGCGCGGCGGGGTTGTCCCACTCGTGATTGATGAAGCGCACTTTCTCGTAGGTGGAACTCCGCTCCGCTTCGGTGATCTCCAGCCGCTCGCGAAACTGCGCCTCGCTCATCGGCTGATGCGTGCCGAGCGCGGCGATGACATCGAGCCGCGCGGTCACGCCGGCAATTTCCGCGTGCAATGTTTTGAAAAGCAGCCCAACGGGCGCGGTGCGCGTGCCGTCAGGGACGATCAGGAGGACGCGCTTGCCCCGATAATTTTCGACGGGACAGGCGCGGGTGATGACTTCGGCAACTTGCGCCGGATTCACCAGACGGCTGGCAGGAGCGATGGAGGCGATCAAACTCATGTGTTGTTTTGTGGCGGCAGCGTATCATCTGCACGCTTGGTCGCGCCAGCCGAAGTCTCGAAACCAAACTCGCGCAAAAAATTCTCCTGCGGCGCGCGGATGTGGATGGGACGGCGGTTGAA
The DNA here is from genome assembly GCA_947502425.1 of Verrucomicrobiales bacterium. Taxonomy (GTDB): domain Bacteria; phylum Verrucomicrobiota; class Verrucomicrobiia; order Limisphaerales; family SIBH01; genus SIBH01. Next base: position 7,111 of record CANMZY010000057.1, on the reverse strand, counting down.
CGGATCGTGAAAGGACAGCTCCACCGCGCGCAGGCCCATGGGAAACGCCCGCGCCGGATCAATGCGCGCGGTGGAAGCCGGGCTATAAAGCGGATCGCCCGCGATGGGCAGTCCGCCCTCCGCGAGATGCACACGAATCTGATGCGTGCGTCCGGTGACGGGCCGCGCTTCGACGAGCGAGACCGGGCCGGCCTTGGTTTGGAGGACGCGGAAATGCGTCTCGGACGGTTTGCCGTCCGCGCTGGCTTTCATCCGCCCGGTTTGATCCGGGTCTGGTGCGAGCGCGAGCTGGCAGGTCCATTCGGTTTGCGGCGGCGTGCCGTGGGCGACTGCGAGATAACGCTTGGCCATCTGCCGGGTTTCAAACAGCTCGGAGAACGTGGCGAGCGCGCCCGGGCTTTTGGCGAAGAGCAGGATGCCGGTGGTGTCCGAGTCGAGCCGGTGGACGTGGCGGAGAAATTTCAAGTTGCGCGAGCGCGCCCAGAAATGTCCGGCGGCGATGGATGAGGTGATGGCGGCCTGCAAGTTGCGGTTGGTGCGCTGCCAGGTGAACGGCACGAGCATCCAACCGCGCGGCTTGTCCACCGCCAGCACCGCGCGATCCTCGTAGAGAATCGGGAGGCGGTCGGTGCGGCTGAGTTCGATGAAGGCGGGCTTGGCCATGCGGGCAGAGGGTGAAGGCTGCGCGCCGCGGGTTCAACTGGGAAACCGCCGGCAGCGCGCGGCCGGTCAGGACGCATTTGCTTTGTCTGCGGCGCCCGGTCTATAGTTTTGGCGAAACGCAAATGTTATGACCCGTCAACAAGTGCTGGACCTTTATTTCATCGAAGCGCGCGCCAAGCTCATCGACCTCGGCGCGTTCCTCGACCGCGTGGAACGCGCGGCCGGCGAGGAGGATTTTCGCATGACCGCCTTCCGCGCCGCGCTCGGAGAGTTGAGCCAGGGCGAAACGAGCAAGGCCCGCCGCGTCCTGCTGAGTTTCAGTGATCCGACGACCGAACCGATCCCCGCCGCCACCACCAAGGCCGCCTGCGGCGCATGGCCGGGAACAAAATAGCCGCTCACGCACCACGCATCACGCCCCCTCCCGTATGAGATACATCGAACCCCACGGCCACATGGTCAGCCGCACCACGGACGACTACCGGGACATGGCCGCCGCCGGTTGCGCCGCCGTCTGCGAACCCGCTTTCTGGGCCGGCTACGACCGCGGTTCCGTCCACGGCTTCCACGATTATTTCTGCCAGCTCACCGACTACGAGCCGAAGCGCGCCGCCAAGTTCGGCCTGCCGCACTTCTGCTGGCTCTGCATCAACCCCAAGGAATCCGAGGACGTGAAGCTGGCCTCCGAGGTTATCGCCATCATCCCGCAATTTCTCGAACGTCCCAACGTCCTCGGCATCGGCGAAATCGGCCTCAACAAAAATTCGCGCAACGAAATAAAGGTGCTCGAAATGCACGTCGATCTCGCCGCGCGCACCAACCAGCTCATTCTCGTTCACACGCCGCACCTCGAGGACAAACTCAAAGGCACGCGGCTCATTCTCGACGTGCTGAAGGCGGACCAGCGCATCCGGCCGGAACGCTGCATCATCGACCACGTCGAGGAGCACACCGTCCAGATGGTGCTCGACGCGGGCTTCTGGGCGGGCATGACCTTGTATCCCGAAAGCAAATGCACCGCCGCGCGGGCCGTGGACATGGTGGAGATGTACAGCCGCGAACGCATCTGGATGAACAGCGCCTGCGACTGGGGCGTGAGCGTGCCGCTGGCCGTGCCCTACGCCGCGCTGGAAATGCGCCGACGTGGCTACAGCGCCGAGGCGATTGACAAGCTGATCTACCAAAACCCCGCGCAGTTCCTGGGGCAGACGCCGAAGTTCAAGCTGGCGTAATTTTCTAACCCGAGCCGCGCCGATTTTCCCCCTTTGCGTCTTTGCGCCTTCGCGTTAAACCTACTCCCGATGAAACTGTCACACGGCCTGCACCTCGCTTACTGCACGAACATCCATCGCGGTGAATCGTGGGCGCAGACGTTTCAATCCCTCAAGGACTACACCCTCGCCGTGCGCGACCGTGTCGCCACCGGACAGCCCTACGCCATCGGCCTGCGGCTCGGGGCGGACGCCGCGCGCGAGCTGGCCGACCCCGCCGCGCTGCTCGCGTTTCAAAAATGGCTCGACCGCGAGCACTGCTACGTTTTCACGATCAACGGATTTCCCTACGGCCAGTTCCACGGCACCCGCGTCAAGGAGCAGGTTTATGCGCCGGACTGGACGACCACCGAACGGCTTGATTACACGAACCGCCTCTTCGATCTCCTCGCGCAGCTCGTCCCCGCCGGCGTGGACGGCAGCGTCAGCACCGTGCCCGTGTCGTTCAAGGAATTCATCCACGACGAACGCCAGGTGCGCGCGGCCCGCGAGAACTTGTGGAAATGCGTCGAACACATCGAGCGCGTCAGCCGCCGCACCGGTCGCGCGCTGCACCTCGGCCTCGAACCGGAGCCACTCTGCTATCTGGCAACGAGCGCCGAGGCCGCGAAGTTTTTCGACCAGATGCGCGCCGACCGTCCCGGCGATCTCCGGCTCGATGAACATCTCGGCGTGAACTACGACTGCTGCCATCTCGGCGTGGAGTTCGAGCAGCCGCGCGAAGCCCTGGCCCGCCTGCGCCAGCACCACGTCAAGATCAGCAAAATTCATCTCAGCTCCGCGCTCAAAGTCCGCCCCACCGCCGAGACGCGCGCCGCGCTCTCGGCCTTTGCCGACGACATTTATTTTCACCAGGTCATCGCGCGGGCGCCGGACGGCGCGATCACGCGCTTCCGCGATCTCGACGTGGCGCTGGCCCAGCCGCCGACGCTTCACCCGCATCTTACCGAGGAATGGCGGATTCATTTCCACATCCCGCTGCACAGCCGGCCGACCGCGCTCTTCGACACCACGGTCGACCACCTCCTCGGCGTCCTCGACGAAGTGCGCGCGAACCCGAAGCTCTGTTCGCATTTTGAAATGGAGACCTACACCTGGGAGGTGATGCCGCCAGAAATGAAAAAGCGCAGCGTCGTGGACCAGCTCGTCTCCGAATACGAATGGACGCTCGCTGAATTCGCGAAGCGCGGCATCACGCCGGCGGGCTGAGCGGGAACCAGGCAGATGAAACCACGAATGGACACGAACCAACACGAATGGGGAGTGCGGGCTTCAGCCCGCTTCAGCATTGGGCTTTGCAATATGCTTCCGGTTTCTTGTGACGCATCAGCCGGCTGGAAGTTGAAGCGGACTGAAGTCCGCGCTCCGGCCGCCGCTTCGAGGATTCGTGTCCATTCGTGGTGGCACTGAACTGCTGAAAATTTTATGCCGACACTCCGCACCTTGCTCGTTCTGGGCCGCGTCTCGAATCTGCCCACCGTCTGGTCGAACTGTCTCGCCGGCTGGCTGCTCGGCGGCGGCGGCGACTGGTGGCGCTTCGGCCTGCTCTGTGCCGGCGCGACCTGCGTCTATGTCGGTGGGATGTATTTGAACGACGCCTTCGACACGCAGTTCGACCAGCAGCACCGGAGCGAGCGGCCCATCCCGAGCGGCGCGATTTCCTCGTCGTTGGTCTGGCGGTTGGGCTTTACCTGGCTGGCGGCGGGCGTGGCGGCGTTGTTCTTACTCGGCCCCGTTCCGGCGGCGCTCACGGTCGGGCTTTCCCTGAGCGTGCTCGTCTACGACGCGATCCACAAAATTTTCGCCTTCTCGCCGGTGCTGATGGCGGCGTGCCGGTTTTTCCTCTACCTCGTCGCCGCCACCGCGACGGGCAACGACCTGACCGGGCTGGCCGTCTGGAGCGCGCTCGCGCTCGCGGCCTACATCGTGGGCCTGACCCACCTAGCGAAAAAAGAAAGCGTGCGCGGCGCGTTGCGCTTCTGGCCGTGCCTCTTGCTTGGCGCGCCCATCCTGCTCGCGCTGCTGATCAACACCGGCGCGTTTCAGCAGCCCGCGCTGCTGCTCGGCGCGGCGCTTGCACTCTGGGTGCTGCGCTGCGCGCGCCGGGTCTGGTGGACGGCGCAGCGGGACATCGGCCGCGCGGTTTCCGGATTGCTGGCGGGAATTGTCCTCGTCGATCTGCTGGCCGTCGCGGATCAGCCGCCGGTGTATGGGGCCGTCTTCCTCGGGTTGTTTCTGCTGGCGCTGCTGTTTCAACGCTTCGTGCCCGCGACGTAGCGGCGGGCGTCCCGCCGGCCGTAGAGCCGGTGCGTCCCGCCCGGCGGAAAGAACGCCACGAAGTCACTGCCTCGTGGGAAAATTCCAATCGCGCAAAACCCGCGCGCTCCATTCCGGGCGGCGGGACGCGCGCCCTCCACGGCAGGGGGGACGCCCGCCGCTACCGCAGCTTGCTCAACCGCCCCGCCGTTTCCTCCGCCGTCTCCGCCGCTGCCACCGCCAGCCACTCGACACCCGCCTGCCGCCGGAACCACGTCATCTGCCGCCGCGCGAACTGCCGGGTGCGGATTTTTACCAGCTCGATGGTCTCGGCCAGCGAACGCTCCCCGCGCAGATGCTCCGCGACCTGCCGGTAGCCGATGGCCTGCAGCGCCGTCGGATTATCCGCGAGGCCGCAGGCGAGCAACTGCCGTGTCTCCGCGACCAGTCCGCGCTGAAACATTTCGTCCACACGCGCCTCAATGCGCGCGTGCAGATCGGCACTTTCACGGCGCAGGCAAAACAGGCGCGTGCCAGTGGACGGCGGATGCACGTTGCGCTGGGCGGAGAACGGTTTGCCCGTAAGCCGGATCACCTCCACCGCGCGGACGACCCGGCGCGGATTTTGCCGGTCGATTTTCTGAAACGCCGCCGGGTCGCACGCTTCAAGCTCCCGCAACAGTTCCGCCAGCGGTGTGGCCTCGAGTTCTGCGCGGAGCTTCTCTTCCGCCGGCGGCGCGGCGCCGAGTCCTTCGAGGAAGGCTTTGAAATAAAAGCCCGTTCCGCCGCAGAGAACCGGCACCGGGCCGCGCGCCTGGATTTCCGCCACCGCCGCGCGGGCCAGCCGGATGAAACACGCGGCGTCGAAGGATTCGTCGAGGCCGGCCACGTCGAGCAGATGATGCGGCACGCGCGCGCGGTCGGCGGCGGAGGGTTTCGCCGTGCCGAGGTCCAGGCCGCGATAGACCTGCATGGAATCGACGGAAATGATTTCGCCGCCGCATTGCTCCGCGAGCCGGAGGGCCACGGCGGATTTGCCGGAGGCCGTCGGCCCGGCCAGCAGGATGGGGCGGCCGGCGCTCATGCTACTTCCTCGGCGACAGGCGGCGCGGCAGTTGCCAGAAGAGAATTAATCCCGCCGCGAGCACGCCGATGCTGATGAGATGCGCGGGCGTGAGCGGGCCGAGCAGATGCGCGCGCGTGTAGTCGCCGCGAAAGTATTCCACGAACGAGCGCGTGAGGGCGTAGCAGACGAGATAGGCGGCGAAGACTTGGCCGTCGAATTTCTTGCGGCGATAAAGCCATGCCAGCGCGGCGTAGAGGCCGAGGCTCAGGAGCGAATCGTAGATTTGCGTGGGATGCAGGCCCGCGCCCGCCGTCTCGTGGTGGGGAAAATGAATGGCCCAGGGCAGGTCGCAGGCGCGGCCGTAGCAGCAGCCGTTCATCAGGCAGCCCAACCGCCCGAAGACGTAGCCGAGCGGAATGCTGGGCGCGAGCACGTCGGCGATTTTCCACAGCGGCAAATTTTTCCAGCGCGCGTAAAAGATGATCGCCAGGCTCGCGCCGATGAGGCCGCCGTAAAAGACCAGCCCGCCGTGCTGGATCATGAAAATTTCCCACCACGGGCCGCCGGCGAACTTGTCGCGCCAGTAGGTGACGACATACATCGCGCGCGCGCCGAGGATCGAGCCGCCGATCAGCCACGGGCCGAGGTCGAGAATTTTGTCCGGCGCAAACCCCGAGCGCAGGCCCCGGCGGCTGGCGGTCCAGAGTCCGGCCAGAAAGCCGACGGCGACGAGCACGCCGTACCAGTGGACGGAGAAGGAGCCGATGGAGAAGGCGATTTTCTGCACGGGCGGAGGGTAGGAGTTCGACCGGCAAAGTTCAAATTTCAAATCGGCGCGGGATGGGCGCATCTGGACGCTGTTCTTGAATCAGAAGTGGCAGCGATCCGATTCCGTAGTGGGGCAGGCGTCCCGCCTGTCTGCTGGGGCGTCTCGCCCCTCATTCCCTCACCGAGTTCACGGGCGAGACGCCCGGGGACACAGCCGGGACGGCTGTGCCACTAAGAACTGTGTTCAGATGCACCCCACACGAAACCTTGCCCATCATTTGTCGTGCGCCAGGGCCCGAAAAAGGGTAGCGATAGCTCAACTATGCGTTTGATCGGCCATCTCCAGAATGAAGCCACCGCCCGTTGTTTCAGTGATTATCTCCTGACCCAGGGCATCGACAACCAGATTGACCCGGAAGGAAACGGGGTCTGGAAAATCTGGGTCCACGCCGAGGAGCAGATCGAGGCGGCGCAAACGCTGTGGCGGAGCTACTGCGAAAACCCCGGCGACCCGAAATACCAGATGGCGCGCCAGGCGGCCCACGCCTTGTCCGTCCAGCGAAAACTGGAACAGGCGGTGGCGGAAAAGAAATTCGTTGATCAGCAGCGACGGGCCGGCGGCGGACCGGCGTTCGGAGTGCTGACTGTGCTGCTGATCGTCGCCAGCGTCGCGGTTATCGCGCTGACCGGCTTGAACGACGCTGCGCGGCATGACTCGGTCTGGCTGAAAAAGCTTTCCATCACCGAATACCAGATGGAGGGACGTTTCATGCAATGGTTCAAGGGGCTGCCGGAAATCAAGCACGGCCAGGTCTGGCGGCTCTTCACGCCCATGTTCATTCATTTCGGAGAAATGCATCTGCTCTTCAACATGCTCAATTTGTACTTTCTCGGCTCGGCCCTGGAACGCCGGCAAAGCCCCTGGTTCCTCGCGGTGCTGGTCCTCGTCATCGGCGGCATGTCCAACTTCGGACAATATCTCGTCAGCGGCCCCACTTTCGGCGGCATGTCCGGCGTGGTCTATGGACTGTTTGGCTACATCTGGATCAGGAACCGGTTCGATCCCCATTACGGCCTGCACTTAAAC
>CANMZY010000056.1:0-12729 GCA_947502425.1 Verrucomicrobiales bacterium | reverse complement strand
AGACCGATGCGGGTCATCTCGGCGAGGTTCGCGCCCTTGCCGCCGAGGAGCGGCTTCATGGAACCGTCGCCGTCGGCTTTGTTGTTGCCCCAGGTGTAAACGTATTTCGCTGCTTTCGATGCTTTGGCCATAATAGAATTGTGCTGTTGAGTGTGCTTTCGTTGGTGAATCCCGCAGAAATTGAGGCCCAAGACTAGCAAACGACTTTGATGTGTCAAAGGGAAAGCTGGGAAAGTGCGGGAGGGGGACGCATCTGGACACTGTTCTTGAATCAGAAGGGACAGCGATCCGTTTCCGTAGTGGGCCAGGCGTCCCGCCTGTTTTCTGAGGCGTCTCGCCCCTCATCCCCTCCCCGAGTTCACGGGCGAGACGCCCGGGGACACAGCCGGGACGGCTGCGCCACTAAGAACTATGCCCAGATGCGCCCGCAGCAGGCCGACCTCGTGGCGGCAGGACGCCCGCCTCCACGAACGCCCGTCAATGCTTCGGACGGTCGTGGCGCTCGGCGGACTTGTCGGCGGCGAAGATGATGGCGTGGGTGCGCAGCGCGTGCGCCAGGCTGGTCAGCGGCATTTCCTCGCCGCGCTGGAGGGCGACAAAGAAGGCGTCAAACTGCGTCTGGTAGGGATGGTCGGAGACGTCGCCGGAATCGAGCATCTTCATGGACAACTCGCTCCACTTGCCCTTGTTCAAGCCGCCGAGATGAGTGGAATAAAATTTGTTGTCGAGCAGGCTGCCTTCACTGCCGACCAGGTGCGTGTGAAAATAGTAGGGCTGCAGGCAGTCGATGACCGACGCGCATTTGCCGACGCGGCCGTCGGTGAACTTCAGGATGGTCACGCTGGTGGTCGGGTATTCGTACTTCGCAAAATCCTTGTTCGTGGAGTGGGTGCTGTAGCTGCTCACAGTCTCGACGTCGCTGCCCATGCAGAGCAGCAGGGCGTCCATCGCGTGGCAGCCGGCGGAGAGCAGGCTGCTGCCGCCCGCGTCCTTGCGGGTGTTCCATCGGTATTGGCCATACCACGGGCCGACGCCGTGATAGTAATCGACTTCACCGTAGTGAATTTTTCCCAGCAAGCCCCGATCAATCACCGCCTTGATCGTCTGGAACTGGCTCGAGAAACGGCACTCGAAGCAGACGCAGGTTTTCACCCCCGCCGCCTTCACCGCCTGCTCGATGAGCTGGCAGTCTTCCCAGTTCAAGGCGAGCGGCTTCTCGATGATGAGATGCTTGCCGGCCTTGGCGACGGCGAGGGCGTGCTTTGTGTGATCCTGCGGGTAGCTGCACACCGAAACAACGTGGAGGTCCGGGTGCGCGAGAAACTGGTCGAGGTTTTGGTAGGCGGTGATATGCCCGCCGTGCTTGGCGCTGACGGCGGCGGAATCCAGTTCGCGCGCAGAATAGACCGCCGTGACCTGCGCGTGGGCCGAGGCATTGATGGCGGCGATATGCGCGCCTGCCACCCAGCCGTAACCAATGATGCCTACGTTGTATTTTTTCATGGGAGCAGTGGGATTAAGATTAAGTTTGGAGTTTCAAAAATTGACCACGTAGCAGTAGCCCAAAAAAAACGCCTCCGCCAGCACCATCTCCACGATCAGCAAAGTGAGGCAGCCGTAGAAAAACAGTCGCGTTTTTTGGGCGGCGCACCGTTCGGCGGGAACTGAGGCGGATTGTTCATTAAAGCAGTATGGCGAAACCTTGGCGGGATGCAAAGCCGAAGCACGCGGATCGTAATTTTTTTACAGGGACGCCGCGAAGTTTCTGAACCGTAGTTGGAGTTCACGCTTGAGCGTGTCCGGCTTCCCGCCTTCCCGTCTGCGCTGTTCCTGCGTCCGAGCGATGCACCGGCTGATCCGGAGATCGGCCCTCCTGCGTCTTGCCAGTGGGAAAAATGTGCGTAAGCTTCACGCCAGTTGCAGTTGCTCCGTCGCTGAAAGATCACGCCTATGCACTCTGACGAATTCCGATTACCTCCCTCCCTGATTTTGCCGCGCCGCGCCTTTCTCAAGGGCGCGCTGGCTGCGGCGCCCGGCGCGCTCGACTCCCAACTGTTCGGCGCCGCCGGCCGCCCCGATTATCGCGGGCCGAACGTCATCATCGTGCGCTTCGGCGGCGGCGTGCGACGGCTGGAGACGATTGATCCGAAAGGCACGACCTACGCGCCGTTTCTGCGAAACACCCTGGCGAAGGAAGGCACGCTCTTCCCGAAAATGGAGATCGACAGCTTTCAGGACATCAACACCAGCCACGGCGAGGACCGCGGCGACGAGGAGTTTTACAATTTCAGCAACCACCGCGCGTTCGGCGCGAACTTCAAATCGAACACGCTCAGCCTGCGCCGCTTCAAAACCTTCCTGCTCCGCTGCCAGATCGCCGAGAAAAAAATTCAAGGAACGCGAACTCGCCGAAAAGCAAAAAGGCCCTCGCGCAAATGGAGTCGGTGGATGTCGCCCTGTTCATGGAAAGTTTGAAATCCATCAGGAAGGTTTTCGAGCATGAATGATTTTGTCATCCGTTCCCTGTTCAGCGCGCCGGGCCTGACGCTGCTCCTCTGCGCCATCGGATGCGCCACCGGCGGCGGCCCGGCCCGGCGGGATCATTCCTCCACCGTAAAAGTTGCCGCCGTGCAATGTTCCGCCGATCTGGGCGACGTGGCTGCGAACACCCGGAAGCTCACCGCCCTCGTCCGGCAGGCCGCCCAAGGCGGGGCGAAAATCGTCGTCCTGCCGGAGTTGGCCATCACCGGCTACTTGTCACAAAACGGAAAGACGAACTGGCACGTCGCCGGTCGTCCGTTGGAGAAGGAATACGTGGGCCAGGATCCCGCCGGCTGCGCCGAACCGGTGCCGGGACCGTCCACCCGGCATTTCTGCAGGCTGGCCGGGGAACTTGGCATTTATCTGACGATTCCCTTGCTGGAGGTTGACCGGACAGACGGACCGGACCAACCGCGCTATTTCAATACCGTTTGCCTCGCCAGCCCCCAGGGCGAACTGGTTGTACATTACCGCAAACTGAAACCCTGGCCCCACGCGGAAAAATCCTGGGCTACCCCCGGTGATCGCGGCCTTCAGACCTTTGACACCGAATATGGGCGCGTCGGCTTCGCGATCTGTTTCGACATCCATTCGATTCTGGAAAGGTACCGCTCCGAAGAATTGTGGACGCTGCTCTTTTCCACGGCCTGGGCGGACAGCGAACATCCGGCCGAGTGGTTTTTTCACGGACTGCCCACCAGGCTGAAACCGTTCCACCACCATTTGATCGCCGCGAACCGGACGGTGGACGAGAAGCAGACCTGGCGGGGCTACGGCTTCAGCGTCGTCCTGTCCGCCGAAGGCAGGGTGCTCGCCTCGCCGAAAAGCTTGTTCGGCCCGGAGATTGTTTACGCCGACCTGCCCGTCGGCAAAATTCCGGCTCCAAAATTGCCACGCTGATGACCGCCTTGGGCCGGCCCGGTTCCAGAGCAGCGCACCGAGTTCCCTTTACCTCCGCCCGCCCGCTTTCAAAAATGCGCGCCGTCTGGCACCAAAAAATTCCATGACCACACCGGCCCAGCTCAAAGTCAGCCGCTCGCGCGAACTCGACGTGCTGCGCTGCCTGGCCATCCTGCTCGTGCTCTGCCACCACGCGCCCCCTGCTCCGGCCGAGGCACCGGCCCTCTTGCGGTGGCTGGCCGGGCTGGTGGCTGCGTCCGCTGTGGCGGGCCGCCGGCTGGGTCGAATTTTATTCCTACTCGATCTACCTCTGGCACTGGATGGCGCGGAACGTGGTGATTGGCCAGCTTCTGGAAAAAAACACGTCCCCTGGCGGCTCGCGGTGCTCGCCTATCTCGCCGCCGCCATCGGAACCGGCGCGCTACTTGGCCGGCTCGTGGAAGTTCTTTTCCTGAAAATCCGCGACCGGTTCTTTCCCTCGCGCAGCCAGCCGGACCCTTCCCTCACCCAAACAAATCCAACTGCGGCGGGGGAGTGAGCTGCTTGAGCCGCTCCCGCTCGGCCCGCTGCCGCGAGGTCTGGCGCACGTTGCCTTCGGGCGTCAGTTCGCTCTCCTCGAGGTTCCGCAAAATCTCCTTCGCCCGCTCCAGCACCGGCTTCGGCACGCCGGCTAGCCGCGCGACCTGGATGCCGTAGCTTTTGTCCGTGCCGCCCTCGACGATCTTTCGCAGGAAGACAATCTGGTCGTTCCATTCGCGCACGGCGACGTTGAAATTCTTCAGGCGCGGCAGCCGCCCGGCCAGTTCGGTCAGCTCGTGATAATGCGTGGCGAAGAGTGTCTTCGCCCCGACCTGGTTGTGCAGGTGCTCGACGATGCTCCACGCCAGGCTCAAGCCGTCGAAGGTGCTCGTGCCGCGCCCGATCTCGTCGAGGATGATGAGGCTGCGCGCGGTGGCGTTGTTGAGGATGTTGGCCGTCTCGCTCATCTCGACCATGAAGGTCGATTGCCCGCGAGAGAGATCATCGCTCGCGCCGATGCGCGTGAAAATACGATCCACCAGATCGACGCGCGCCTCGGCCGCCGGCACGAAGCTCCCGGTGTGCGCGAGCAGCGCCAGCAGCGCGACCTGGCGGATGTAGGTGCTCTTGCCCGCCATGTTCGGCCCGGTGATGAGGACGATTTGGGGGTAGGGAGTTCCGCCTTTAGGCGGTGCCGCTTGTTTTTCCGCGCCCCCCGAATCGCCTAAAGGCGGAACCCCGAACCCGGCGACACTCGCCAACCCAGTGTCATTCGGCACGAAGCGTTCCTCCTGCAAATTCTGCTCCAGCACCGGATGCCGTGCGTCGCGGAAGAACAACACACCTTCGTCCCCAATCTGCGGACGACAGTAGCCGAAGAGCCGCGCGGCCTCGGCGAACGCGCCCAGCACGTCCAGTTGCGCCAGCGCGTGGGCGGTCTGCTGAATTTCCCGGAGCCGGCCCAGCGTCTCCTCGCGGACTTTGAGAAACAGCTCGTATTCCAGCTTCACGCTCCGCTCCTCCGCGCCGAGAATCTTCCCCTCCATTTCCTTCAACTCCGGCGTGATGAACCGCTCGCCGTTCGACACCGTCTGCTTGCGGATGTAATGCGGCGGGACCTTTTCGAGATTCGAGCGCGTGACTTCAAGGTAATAACCGAACACCGAGTTGAACCTCACCTTGAGCGACGCAATACCGGTGCGGACGATTTCATCCTGCTGCAATTTGGCGATCCAGTCCTTGCCCTCGCGCGTGGCGCGGTGCAGTTCGTCCAGCCCCGGATCAAAGCCGTCGCGGATGAGTCCGCCCTCCTTCACGGCCAGCGGCGGCTCCTCGACGATGGCGCGCGCGATCAGCTCCACGAGGTCGGGCAGTTCGGTGAGCTGGGCAAACAGTTCTTCGAGGAGCGGCCTGGTCGCATCCTTGCATTCCTCGGCAAGAGACGACGTGAGGAGGCTCTCACTTCCTTCTTTCAAAGTGAGCCTCCTCACGTTGGCTGCTCCGGATTTTAAACGCGGCACGCGCTCCAGCGCCTGGCGCAGCGCGTTCAGGTCGCGCCCGTTTCCGCTGCCGACGGAGATCCGCCCGATGGTGCGCTCCAGATCGCGCACCCCGGCCAACTCCGCGCGAAACGCTCCGAGCGCCTCGCTGTGATCGAGCCACGTCTGCACCACTTCCTGCCGGCGCCGAATCGGTTCGACGGCGGCGAGCGGCTGCGAAAGCCAGTCACGGAGACAGCGCGCGCCCATCGGCGTGACGGTGCGCTGCAACGCGCCGTAGAGCGTGGCCGCACGCGGCGCGTCCCGGTGGAGCGGCTCCAGAATCTCCAGATGCCGCAGCGTGGTGCCGTCGAGATTCAGAAAGTCAGTGCGCTCGTAGCACGAGAGCGTGGTGAGATGGGCCACATCGCGCCGGAGATGTTGCATGAGATAATGCAGCACCGCGCCCGCCGCGCCGATGGCCGCCGCCCGGCCCTTCAGCCCGAAGCCGTCTAGCGACGCGACCTTGAAATGCTCGCGCACCGTGAACTGCGCGGTCTCCGCCGCAAACGTCCAGTCGTCGTGGCCGTTGAGAATCGGGAACGCGCCCTTGAGCCGCGCTTGCAGTGCCGCGTCCTCCATCGGAAAAATAATCTCCGCCGGCCGCAGCCGCTCCAGCTCCGTGAGCAGCGCCCCCTCGCCCTCCACCTCGGTGCATTTGAAATCGCCGGTGGTGAGATCGACCAGCGCGAGGCCGAAATTTTTTCCGGCGGCGCAGACGGCGGCGAGAAAATTGTTCCGCTCCGCCGCGAGCATCCGTTCATCGAAATGCGTGCCAGGCGAGAGAATCTGCGTGACCTCGCGCTTGACGAGTTGGCCGGGGCGCGCGTCTTCGACCTGGTCGCAGATGGCGACCTTGCGCCCGGCCTTGAGGATGCGAGCAATGTAGTTGTTCAGCGCGTGGGCCGGGATGCCGCACATCGGCACCACGCCGCGTTTGGTGAGTGCGACGTTGAGCAACTGCGCGCCGGCCTGCGCGTCCTCGAAGAACATTTCGAAAAAGTCCCCGAGCCGGAAAAGCAGGAGCGCGTCCTTCGGCAGTTCGCTTTTAATGCGGCGATACTGCGCCATCATCGGGGTGAGTTCGGTGTCGCTGGCCATGCGCGGGAGACGGTAGCGGGGAAATTTTTTGGTCGAAAGGAAATTTGTCGCCGGCCGGCCCTGCGAGCGCTGGCGTCCCGCCGACTTGTTCGCAGCGCCCTGTAAAAATGGGAAGGGCCTGGACGCTCCAAGTGATCAACGGTCCAGGCCCAACTTAGGCGCAGCTTGCGCTGCGTGGTCGAGACCATGCCGTGTTCCGGCACCAATGCAAATCGGAAATGCGGCACCGGAGCGATCTGTGCTTGAAGGAGGCTGTTGTTTCGACCGATGTCTCGGACAACAAAACCACACATGCCACACACCTCTTGCCCAAATGTTGCGCCGCCCCGCCCGGGCCGCGGCGGAAGCGTCGGATTGTGGCGTTGAAGCCGGGCGCGTGCTCGACGAGCGCGCCGGGGACGCCACGTCACGGCGTGATTTCATCGCGCGGCTTTCACTCGCGACGGCGGCCACGGCGGCGGCCCAGCGCCGCGCGTGATCGTGATCGGCGCAGGCCTGGCCGGGCTGACGTGCGCATGCCGGCTCCAGCAGGCGGGCCTCAACGCCACCATCTACGAGGCCAACCCGCGGCTCGGCGGGCGTTGCTGGACGCGCCGGGGTGATTTTGCGGTAGGGCAGATTGCCGAGCACGCCGGGGAGCTGATCGACCAGGGCCACACGCGAGTCCGGCAGCTCGCCCAGGAATTTCGTCTGCCTATCGACAACATGGCGGCCGCCGAGCCGAGCGGCACGGGCCATTTTTCCATTTCACGGAGCCGCCTATTCCTACGCGGCCGCGGTGGATGACTTGAAGGCGATCTGGCAGAAAGTGCATCGCGATCTCTCCGAGGCGGGCTACCCGACGCTTTACAACCAATTCACCGTCCGGGGCCCGCAGTTCGATCGGATGTCCATCATCGACTGGATCAACGAGTCCGTGCCCGGCGGCATCGGCTCGCGGCTCGGCCAGCTCCTCGATGTAGCCTACAACATTGAATACGGCACAGAGTGCGACCAGCAGAGCGCGTTGAGCCTGCTTTATCTCCTCGGTTACAACAGCCCCGGCCAGTTCAGCCTCTTCGGCGCGTCGAATGAAAAATATCGCGTCCGCGGCGGCAACGACCAGATCGTCACCGCGCTGGCGGCGGCGCTCGGCCCGCAAATCGTCACCGGGGCCGGGCTCGTCGCCGTGCGGCGCACGGCCGCCGGCAGTTGCACCGTCACCTTCCAGAGCGGACGCCGCACCTTCGAGGTCACGGCGGACAAAGTCGTGTTCGCGCTGCCGTTCTCGATTTTGAACAGCGCCGTGGATCTCAGGCGCGCGGGCTTCGGCGACTTGAAAATGACGGCCATCCGCGAAGTCGCGATGGGCGCGAACTCGAAGCTCAACGTCCAGTTCAGCCGCCGGCACTGGCACGCGCTCGGCAACAATGGCGACACCTTCGCCGACACCGGATATCAGGCGACCGGGGAGGTCACGCGCGGCCAGCCGGGCACGGCGGGAATTCTGGTGGATTACGGCGGCGGCAACATCGCCGGCACTTTCGGCAGCGGCACGCCCGCGTCGCGCGCCGCGCAATTCCTCACCCGGATCGAGCCAGTGCTGCCCGGTTTGGGCGCGGTGTGGAATGGCCGGGCAACGGTGGATTTCTGGCCAAGCGATCCGTTCAGCTGCGGCAGCTATGCGTTCTGGCAGGTCGGACAATACACCCGGTTCGCCCGCATCGAGGGCGCGCAGGACGGCAACGCCCACTTCTGCGGCGAGCACAAGTCCATCGACGCGCAAGGCTACCTCGAAGGCGCGGTGGAAACCGGCGAGCGCGCCGCCGGCGAAATCCTCGCCCAGCTCAAGGCCAGACGCGGTCGAGGGGCCGTCGGAGAATTTTCGCTCAAGTTTCCGAGGGACATGACGATGGGTTAAGAGGCTGCTCGTTTTTCGACACGGAGTGAACAGCGTGAGCCTGGACGCGGAGCAGCTCCTTTGATTACGCGGACCAGGCTAATTTGGCCGCAGCGGTGACTGCGTAACTCGATCACATCGCCATGATGGCGGCGGTCTCCGGACCGCCGCCTTCTTCTTTGCCGTCATTTCGTCTGCGAATAGTCGGTCGGATTCATGAAGACGGACTTCACCCCCGCCATGCCGCCTTCGGTGAGCGGGCCGCCCGCCTTCTTCTCGGATGCTTCTTTGGCCGCGATCCAGTCCGGATCAGCGCGAAACGATTTGAACGACGCCTCGGCGGCGGCCTTGCTCTGGTGGGCGATGATGTAAAGCAGCGTGTGGTCCGCACCCTGCCGGGCTTCCAGCGGCGTCCAGTAGCCGACGTGTTCCATGCCGTGCTTGGTGAAAAGCGCGAGCGTGTGGTGGCGGAAGCGGTCGTTGAGCGCGGCGAGATTCCCCTTGCTCGCGGTGTAGGTGCGGAGTTCGAACACGCGATTCTCCTTGGCGGCGGCGGGCTTGATCGCGGGCGAGTAATCCGCAGCGGTGAGGAAGGTGCTGTCAACTTTCGCGACCAGGCCGCCGTTGACCTCGGACGCTTTCTGCGCGGCCTTCCAGTCGGGATCGGCCATAAAATCCGTCCAGGACTTTTTCGCGGCGGCGCGGCTGGCGTGGGCGATGATGTAAATCAGTTTGCGGTCAGGATTCTCCTGCGGCACCCAGTAGCCGATGTTCACCATGCCGTGCTTCTCGAACAGCTTGCCGGTGTGATCGCGGAAACGCTTGTTCAAGTCATCGAGCTTGCCGGGTGCGGCGGAGTAGACGCGCAGTTCGTAGGCACGGGTGTCTGGGGCGGCGGCGTGGAGGGAGAGTGTGGTCATGAGTGTGAGGAGGAGGGCGGTGAGGATGCGTTTCATAGGTGGGGCGGATAGTGAACGGACGGGGGAAGGGGGCAAGTGTTTTCCAGCGCTCAGTCAATGCGCCATAGAAACTGAGAACTGAGCACTGACAACTCTCCCCATCCTCCCTACCCTCTCCCCCATGACCGACTCAATTGAATCACTGGGCATCATCGCCGGGAACCGTTCCCTGCCCCTGCTGCTGGCAAAGCAGGCGCGGGCGCTGGGCGTGAAAAAAATTGTCGCCGTCGCCTTCGAGGGCGAGACCGATCCGGCCTTGGCCACGCTCGTGGATGAGATCGTCTGGCTGCGGGTGGGCCAGCTTGGAAAAATGATCACGGCGTTCACCGAGCGCAGCGTGAGGCATTGCTGCATGGCCGGGCAGATCGCGCCGAAAAATCTCTTCGACCTGCGGCCCGACCTGCGGGCGATGGCCGTGCTGCTGCGGTTGAAGGAGAAAAACGCGCACACGGTTTTCGGCGCGATCGCCGACGAGTTGAAAAAGGACGGCGTGGAACTGATCGAGGCCACGCCCTGGCTGAAACCGCTGATGCCGGCCGCGGGATTTCAACTCGGCCCGAAGCTGACGGACGAACAGCGCGCGGACGTGGCGTTTGGTTTCCGCATCGCGAAGGAAATTTCGCAACTGGAAATCGGTCAGCTCGTGGTGGTGAAAAACGGCACGGTGCTGGCCGTGGAAGGTTTTGAAGGCACGGACCAATGCCTAGCCCGCGGCGGCGCCCTGGCCGGCAAGAACGGCGGCGCGGTGGCGGTGAAGGTGGCGAAGGAGAAGCACGATCTGCGCTTCGACATCCCGTGCATCGGCACGCAAACCATCGAGACGTGCTTGCAGGCGGGGATTGCGGTGCTGGCACTGGAGCCGGGGAAAACGCTGGTGCTCGAACAGGAAGAAGTCGGCGCGCTGGCTCGGACCCACCGACTCACGCTCACCACCATCGCCGGGTTAGTTGAACTAACCGGACGGGCTGTTTAGCCGGAACCATTCGGTCGAAACCGGTGCGTCTCACGCCAAGTCCGCCAAGGTTGGAGAGCGATTTGTACGGTTCAAGGAACCACCGAACAGTGAGTGAAAGGCTGGCCCCCGGATCTTGTCGGACGCCTTTTGCTTTGCGACCTTGGCGGCCTTGGCGGGAGATTTCTTCCGCATGGATTCGGTTTAGAGAAACGGGTTGAGGGTGGGCACGTCGGGAAAATCATCCGTGTCTCGCGTTACCACCGTCACCCCTCGCGACAAGGCAACCGCCGCAATCAGACTGTCCGCGTAACCCTTTGGCTCGCTGACCGGCGCGGCGCAATCCTGGGTTGGACAGTTCGTCGGCATGGTCAATGGTTTTGGGTGGCGGACACGGGCGCACCGGTGAAAATATTCTTTGCTAAAAAGGAACCCATGCCTCTAATTGCGGCCGTTCCTGAACAAAACTGAAATACGAAACTGCGGCCCCGCCGCCCGCCCACAACTCAACCGGAAATCATGACCGCCCATCAACTCTTCGCCGCCATCTCCCCAGCCCTCGCCGCCCAAATCCTCGAAACCGTCCACACCACCGACCGGGACCTTTACCGCGTGGCCTTGCACACTGTCGCCCAGGCCCGCAAGGTTCGGCCCGTCTTCCTCGAACGCCAACCGCGCGAAGACCGCCACCGCACCATGACCGCCGCGCTCGGCCGGCCCGACATGAACATGGTCGCCGGCAACGTCCTCAGCGGCTGGCTCGTCAAAAACCAGTCCGCGCTCCTCGGCGATTTTCTCGACGGCCTCAAGATCGCCCACGAAAAGGGCGTCGTGGAAAATCTCCCGCCGTCCGTGGACGACGCCGCGCTGCAGGCCACCGTCGATCAACTGCTCACCAAACATCCGCCGGAGATCGTGGCCCTCTACCTGCACGCCTTTTTTGGAATGAACGAAGCGCGGTGGCCGAACCTGGAGGCGCTGATGATGAATGATCCCCGAGTCGCGCTTGGCGGGAGAAAGTAAGCAGTGCTCATTGCTCAGTCGGCTGACGATAGCGCGGCACCCGGCCGGCCGGCCAGCCCACTTGGACGCATTTGGACACTGCCCCAGAACTCGGACGGAGCGCGGGTCTGTGACCCGCAACATTTGTGAATGGGATGGCGTGTGGCACCCCTCGCTGGGTCGCGGGGTGCCCGCGCGGCTACCGGTCAAAGACCCGCGCTCCGCGGGCAGGGTCAAGATGCGCTCGCCCCCTTCGTCACTGGATTGTAACCTTGTAACTTTCCCCGCCGCCCGCTACGATAACGCTCCACTTTGACCGTGAAGAAAGAAATCACATCGTTCGGGCCGGCGCACTTTCTCAACCGCGAGCTAAGCTGGCTGGAATTCAACCAGCGCGTGCTCGGCGAGGCGCTTGATCCCAGGAACCCGCTCCTCGAACGGGTAAAATTTTTCTGCATCGTCAACTCGAACCTCGATGAGTTCTTTGAAGTCCGCGTCGCCGGCATCAAGCAGCAGATGGAAAGCGAGGTGGTCGAGCGGAGCATCGACGGGCTGACCGCCACCCAGACGTTCCAGGCCGTCACGCGGCGGGTGCGGCGGATGGTCGAGCAGCAGTACCGCTGCTGGCGCAAGGAACTGGTGCCGGCCCTCAAGGCCAGCGGCATCCGCTTCCTGAACATGTTCGAGACCGGGGCCGCCGATCAGGAATGGCTCGAGGACTATTATCACGCGGAAGTCCGCCCGGTGCTCACGCCGCTGGCCATCGATCCCGCGCATCCCTTCCCGCAACTGCTCAACAAATCGCTGAATATGATCGTCCGGCTCGACCTGACGAAAGCCGGCGAGACCCTCCAGCATCTGGCCGTGGTGCAGGTGCCGCGCGTTCTGCCGCGCCTCGTCAAGCTGCCGCGCCAGGACGGCCGGCAGGACTACGTTTTTCTCGGCCACCTTATCGGCTTCCACCTGGCCGACCTTTTTCCCGGCACGAAAATCCTCGGCTACTGGCATTTCCGGGTCACGCGCAACAGCGAGCTTTACATCGACGAGGAAGAGACCTCCAACCTCCTCAAGGCCGTCGAGAACGAGTTGCACAACCGCCGCAAGGGCGACGCCGTCCGGCTGGAGGTCGATCACGAATGTCCGCCGGACATCCGCAAGGCGCTCCTCGGCACGCTGCGGCTCGGCGCGGATGATCTCTACGCCATCAACGGCCCCCTCAACCCCACGCGCCTGATGGCCATCTACGAGGGCGACCATTCCCCGGAGCTGCGCGACCCGCCGTTCGTCGCGCCTGTCGCCTCCGCCTTGCGCGGCCAGCCCGACATGTTCACGGCCATC
>CANMZY010000055.1:0-12835 GCA_947502425.1 Verrucomicrobiales bacterium | reverse complement strand
TTACGCCCTCGATATTAAGAACAGTGTCAAGATGCACCCGGGAGGCTGAAATGGTCTTTCCTGGGGCCAGTGGAGGATGAAACCCGGGGTTGAGTTTTCCCTCCGGCGGAGGTATCAAAAGGCATCGACATGAACAAAGTGCCCGACGACTCTCCGCCCGCACCCCGCCCGCGCCGCCGTCTGCGTCGGTCCTTCAAGGAATTGACCCCCAGCAACCACTTCAACCCACGCACGTTTTTTCATGAAATGGTCTGGAAGGCCCTGCTCACCAAACGCACCGGACAACATCGGCGGCCGGTTTTTCCGCAGTTGAACCACGGCAAGGTGGCCCTGACCTGGATCGGTCACGCCTCATTCCTCGTCCAGTTCAGCGACCTGAACGTGCTCATCGATCCCAATTTCGCCAACTGGCTGTTCCTGTTGAAGCGCATCCGGCACGCCGGCCTGAAGATAGCCGACCTCCCGCCCATCGATCTCGTCCTACTCACCCACGCGCACTTCGACCACTTCCACAAGCCGACCCTCCGCAAGCTGCCCGCGCCCAAGATCGGCGTCATGCCTTGGGGGGTGGGCGACCTAGCCAAGGGCCTGGGTTTTGAACGCATCATCGAACTGCAGACGTGGGAAAGTTTTTCCCACGGCGACTGGAAGGTGACCCTCACGCCCTGCAAGCACTGGGGGGCACGCACTCTGCGCGATTCGCACCGGGGCTACGGCGGATTCATTTTGGAGCATCAGGGGCGGCGGATCTATCACGCCGGCGACAGCGCCTACTTCGAGGGCTTCAAGGAAATTGGCCGGCGCTGCCCGCCTGAGATTGCCCTCCTGCCCATCGGCGCCTACTATCCGGATTCATTCCGCAACGTCCACATGAACCCCGCCGAGGCGATGATGGTCTTCCGCGACCTGGGCGCGCGCTGGCTGGTGCCGATGCACTTCGGCAGCTTCAAGCTTTCCTTCGAAGCCATGGACGAGCCGCCCCGCTGGCTCCAGGAGATCGCCCACCGCGACGGCGTGAGCCACCACCTTAAAATTCTCGAAGAGGGCGTGCCGCAAGTCTTCTGAGCGCCGCCTCCGCCCGACTGGCAGCCTCAGGCCAGCCGTTCCGCCGGCGCCACCTGAATTTGTTCCGCGAGGGACGCCGGAATCGGCACCGCCTTCATCTGGCCACCGGGCGCGTGGGTGACGCAGACCACGGTCAACGAGCCGCGCGCCACCTCCTCGCCCGCCGCGCCGGTGGCGGGGTCAAGTTTGCGGAAGCGGAAGAGGTAGCTGAGGGTGCGCGTTTTTTTCTCCTTCACCAGCAGATGGATTTCCACCGTGTCCTCAAAGCGCAACGGCTTCAGGTAGTCGCATTCGGCATGGACGCGCGGCCAACCCATCGGCGGGTCGATGTCGGGCATCACTACCGAATGGCCGAGGGCGCGGTAGAAGCTGTGCTCAGCCGTCTCCATGAACCGGAAAAAGTTCGAGTAGTGCATGATGCCGGCCATGTCGGTGTCGGAAAATTCCACGCGGCGGGTGGCTTTGAATTCGCAGGGCATCAGGGGTGAGGGGTTGGAGGTTGGGCCGGGCGGGCGGTCACGGTTTGCAAGGCTTGCACGATGTCCCCAGCCATACCCGCGACGCTGAAATCTTGCAAGACCGCTTTGCGCCCCGCCTCGCCGAGCGCGCGGGCGCGGGCGGGTTCCAGCAGCAACGGCTCGAGGGCGTCGGCCAGTCCGCGCGCGGTCGGCTCGGCAATCACGCCGCCGCCGGTGGCCGCGATCAATTCGGGAAACGACGCGACGCGCGGCTGCACCACCGGCACCCCGGCGGCCAGCGCCTCGATCACATAAAGCCCGAACGCCTCGCCATAGAGCGCGGGTGTGCAGAACACGTCGAGCGACTCGAGAAATTTCACCTTGTCCGCGTGGCTGAGGTTCGGATGGAACGTGACGTCATCCAGCACGCCGGCTTCGCGGATGCGGGTGCGCTGGGCCTCGACGAACGCCTCATCACCCGGCCCGCAGCCGCCCCCGATTTTCAGTTGCAAGCCGGGAACACGACTACGTTTCCGCAGTTCCAGATAGGCTGCGACGAGCAGATCGAGTCCTTTCTCCCGGCACATGCGGGCGAAGAAGCCGAGTGTTGGGGGATTTTGAATTTTGAATTTTGAATTTTGAATTTCCCCGTATCCCTCCAGGTTGATGCCGTTGTAAACGACCTGGACCTTTTCCGACGGCAGACCGAGCCGCCCGCGCATCAGGTCACCGAAGTAATGGCTCGGCGCGATGAACAAATCCACGTCGCGGGCGCGTTCGGCGAGGGTCTGCCAGGCACGCGTGCGATGCGGCTCGGTCATGCCGTCGAGAAAGGAGTCCTCGCCTTGCAACATGCAGACGACCGGCGCGCGCAGCCCGGCCTTCAACCGGCGCGCGAGGCCGACGAGCAGGGCGTTCGAGAGACAGATCACCTCGGGCGGCGGCTGTGCCTTGAGCCAGGTAATCAGCTCCTCCAGTTCGCGCGCCTGATGGCCTTCCTCGCCGCGCAACATCGAGAGCATCAACTCACCGACATCGGCGGCGCGGGTCCGGGCGGCGCGGCCGGCGGCCCATTTCAGCACGGCGGGCGAGGCGAGGAAACGGTGCAGCCAGTCCGGGGCGTTGCGGAAGAAGGCAGATTTCTGCTGGAGGTAAACATTCACCCCGCTGAAAAAAGTCGGTGTGCCAGCGCTTTGGTCCGACTCGTCGAGCGTGAGCGGGAGGTAGAGCGGGATCATCAGCGTCGGATGACCGAGCGCCCGGAGCGCGGCAACGAGCGCGTTGTCGCGGAAACAATTTCCGCAATACATGCCGCCTGCGCCGGGAGTGATCTGAACGATGTTCACGCGGAAAATAATTTACCGGGGAACGGGGCGGGTTGGAACATAGAATTTTTTCCAGGTCGCGGAGTTCAGGGGCGGCGTCCTCCACTGATTGAAGTTTGCATTTGCCATTCCAAGGCTCATCGTCCGCATGGTCCCCGTCGAATTCCATGAGCCGGCCACTCGTCAGGTTAGATGGTTGACTGGCAGTTGATGGTGGCGTCTGTGCGCCACGCAGCCTACGTTTTCGACAGCGCCCGACATATGCAAAAATCCGTTTTGAAAATCGTTGTCTCGACCTCGTGCAGCCTCCTTGCTGCCGGGGTCTGGGCTTTCGCGGCCGAACCCGTCACGGCGTCGTCGCCGGACATCACCCGGCCCTCGCCCACCCCCGAGGTCGTGCAGGGGATTCGCATCCCGGCGTTGCGGCCGAGGAAAGAGGTGGAGAAAATTCTCACGGCGGTGAAGCCCATGAGCGACGCGGAGCAGAAGCGGCCGTTCCACATCGTCCTCTGCGCCGCCGTGAAGGACGCCGGCCACAGCGGGGCGGGCTTTCATGATTATCCCATCTGGCGCGGGCGCTGGACGAAAATTCTCGCCCAGGTGCCCGGCGTCACCACCGAGCCAGCCGACCAATGGCCCACCGAGGAGCAGTTCAAGAAGGCGGATGTCATCGCCTTCTTCCACGACAATCCCGTCTGGGCCGCCGACAAGTTGCCGGCCATGGACGCCTTCCTTGAACGCGGCGGCGGAATGGCCTTCCTCCATTTTTCCATGAACGGCGGGCGCGATCCCAAGCCGCTCACCGCCCGCCTCGGCCGCGCCTGGACCGGCAACAAATGGCGGCGCGGCGACATCACCCTGCAGTATAGCCCGCACGCGATCACCGCCGGCTTTCCCAAATCCGATGTCCGCCCCGAGGAACCGTATTGGAAACTCCACGGCGACGGCGCAGGCACCACGACGCTGGCCGCCACGGTCGAGGATGGCGCCCCGCAGCCGCAGGTCTGGACCGTCGAGCGCGGGGCCGGCCGGATTTTTGTCTGCATCCCGGGACACTTTACCTGGACGCACGATGACCCGCTATACCGCGTGCTGGTTTATCGCGGGCTATGCTGGGCCGGGCAACGTCCGCTCGACCGGTTGGACTCCGCCGTCTTCACCGGAGCGCGGGTGACTGATCCTTAAATTTATCAACTCATGCCCATGTCCATGCCCACCCTCCGCCCGTTCCTGGCCTTGATCTTGCCCGGCCTGCTCGCGACCACCGCCGCCGGGCGCGACCTCAGCTTCAACCGCGACATCCGCCCGATCTTGTCGGAAAATTGTTTTGCCTGTCACGGAACGGACGCCAAGAAACGCAAGGCCGACCTGCGTCTCGATGACGAAAACAGCGCGAAGGCGGCGCGGGAAGGCCGGTTCGCCATCAAGCCCGGCGATCTCAAGGTCAGCGAATTGTGGCAGCGGATCAACAGCCCGGACGAGGACGAGGTGATGCCGCCGCCCAAATCGCACAAGACTTTGTCCGCGGCGCAAAAGGAAACGCTGCGGCTCTGGATCGTCCAGGGCGCGAAATATCAGAGGCACTGGTCGTTCGAGCCGCCGGTCAAACCCGCGCCGCCGTCGGACCTCAAGGCCGGACCGCTGGATGCCTTTCTGCTGGCCCGGCTGAAACAGGAGGGGCTGGCCTTCTCGCCGCCGGCGGACCAGGCCACGCTCATCCGGCGCGTCACGCTGGACCTCACCGGTCTTCCGCCACACCCCGGGGAAGTCGCCGCGTTCCTGGCCGACAAATCGCCCGACGCCTATGCCAAACTGGTCAAACGCCTGCTCGCGTCGCCGCGCTTCGGCGAGCACATGGCGCATTGGTGGCTGGACCTCGCGCGCTACGGCGACACACACGGGCTGCATCTGGACAACGAGCGGCAGATGTGGCTTTACCGGGACTGGGTGGTCGAGGCGTTCAATCGCAACCTGCCCTTCGACCAGTTCACCATCGAGCAGATCGCGGGCGACCTCATTCCCGGCGCCGCCGCTGCGCAGAAAGTCGCCAGCGGATTCAACCGCTGTAACGTGACCACCGGCGAAGGCGGATCGATCGATGCCGAACAACTCTTCCGCTACGCCTCGGAACGCGCCGCCACCACCATGCAAAACTGGCTGGGCCTGACCGGCCAGTGCGCCGCGTGTCACGATCACAAGTTCGATCCGATCACGCAAAAGGATTATTATTCGATGTATGCCTTCTTCTACAGCTCGGCCGATCCCGCGAGTGACAAGAACACCTTGCTCGTGAATCCCGTCATGAAATTCGCGCCGCCCGACAAGCTGCGGCAGTTGGAAACTCTCAAGAGCGGGCTGGCCACGAACCAGCAGCGGTTCGCCGCGGCTTTGAAAACTCTGGCCTACCAGGATCCCGCGGAGGCCGTCCCGCCGCCCAAGCTGGAACGCGCGGACGCCGTCTGGATGGACGACGCCTTTCCCGCCAAGGCCAAAGTGAAGAGCAAGGGGAAAGCCCCCGTCGCGCTGGTGGGCGATCCGGAAATAAAACCAGCCAGCGGCGGGCGGGCCTTGAAGCGTCTCGCCGAGGGTTTCGGCGAGGATGCGTATCAGGGCGACGCCGCCCCCATCGTCGTACCCCGGAATGCGATCATCCAGGTGATGGTGCGGTTGAGCGATACCAACCTACCGAAATCCGTGATGCTGAAATTTTACTCCGACGGCTGGAAACACCGCGCGGTGTGGGGCGACGCCGCTGCTATCAGCGAAGGCATCGCCGGCGCGCCGGAACCATTCTCCGCCGGCCCGCTGCCCAAGCCCGGCGAGTGGGTGAAGCTGGAAGTGCCCGCCGGGAAAATCGGCCTCAAGGCGGGCGATCAGATCACGGGATTTTCCTTCGCGCAGTTTGGCGGGCTGGTCTATTGGGACCGGCTGGCCGTAGCCGGTGAAACCAGCGCGGCCGACGATCCCAAGCTCTCCTTCCAGGCGTGGCAGCAGGTGAAAGGTAAAAGTCAGACCGGCGTGCCCAAGGACATCATCCCCTTGCTCAATGCTTCTCCTGAAAAATTAACCGCCGAGCAGACCGCCAAGCTGCGCGAACATTTCCTCATCAATGTCTGCAAGACGACCCAGCCCACGATGCAGCCGTTGGTCGGCGCCATCGCCGCCGTGGAAAAAGAAGTGAAAGATTTCGACGGCACGCTGCCCTCCACCTACATCATGGGCGAGGTCCCGAAACCGCGTCAGGCGCACATCATGCAACGCGGTGCCTATGACAAACCCGGCCAGCCCGTGGAGCCGCAAACCCCCGCTTTCCTGCCGCCGCTGCCGGCGACCGTCACCAACCGCGCCACCCGGCTGGACCTGGCCAAGTGGATCGTCAGCCCGGAGAATCCCCTCGCCGCCCGCGTCGCGGTGAATCGTTTCTGGCAACACTTCTTCGGCCTTGGCCTCGTCAAGACTTCGAGCGACTTCGGTTCCCAGGGCGAATCGCCCAGCCACGCCGAGGCCCTGGATTTTCTGGCGGTCACTTTTCGTGAAAGCGGCTGGGACATGAAACAGTTAATCACCACCCTCGTCACCTCCCAGGCCTACCACCAGTCCTCGGACACCAGAGACGCGCTGCTCAACCAGGACCCCGAGAACCGCCTGCTGGCCCGTTCCCCCCGGCTGCGCCTGAACGCCGAGGCCATCCGCGACCAAGCCCTCTACGTTTCCGATCTGCTCGTCGAGAAAATGGGCGGCAAGGCGGTGCGCACCTATCAACCCCCGAACATCTGGGAGCCGGTCGGCTACATCGACAGCAACACGCGCAAATACAAACAGGACTCCGGGGAAAGCCTCTACCGGCGGAGCCTCTACGTCTTCATCAAGCGCACCGCCCCCGCCCCGTTCCTCGTCAATTTCGACGCCCCGTCCCGCGAGGCCTTCTGCTCGCGCCGCGACCGCGGCAACACCCCGCTGCAAGCCCTCCAACTGCTCAATGACGTCCAGTATTTCGAAGCCGCCCGCGCCTTCGCCCAGCGCCTCCTGACCAAGGGCGGCGCCACGCCGCAAGAACGCATCGCCTTCGGCTTTCAATGCGCCGTCAACCGCGCGCCCGACGCCCAAGAAGCCGGGCGCGTCCTCGCCATGCTCAAGGGCTTCGAGGAAAAATATCGCGCCCAGCCCGACCTCGCCAAAAAAGTCATCGCCGTCGGTGAATCCAAGCCCGACGCCGCGCTGCCTCCGGCGGAACTCGCCGCCTGGACGCAGGTCGCCAACCTCCTGCTCAACCTGGATGAAACCATTGTCCGTCCCTGACCGCCCATTTTTTTATGCACTCAATTTTTGATTCCGAATTTCAGCGCCAGATGACGCGCCGGAATTTCTTCGGCGGACTCGGCCTGAAGCTGGGCGGCATCGCCCTCGCGCAACTGGGCCTCTCCCGCCTGACGACCGCCCAGGCCGCGACGACCGGCGCTCATCCTCCACTGCCCGGCCTGCCCCATTTCCAGCCCCGCGCCAAGGCCCTCATTTACCTGCACATGAACGGCGGCCCCTCGCAGTTGGACACCTTCGACTACAAGCCCGGCCTCACCGATCTGTTCGGAAAAGATTTACCGCCCAGCATCCAGGGCGGCCAACGCCTCAGCACCATGACTTCCGGCCAGAAAAATTTTCCCGTGGCCCCCTCGAAATTTTCCTTCCAGCAGCACGGCCAGTGCGGACGCTGGATCAGCAGCCTCCTGCCCCACACCGCCCGGATCGTGGATGATATCGCCGTCATCAAGACCGTTCACACCAACGCCATCAATCACGATCCCGCCTGCACTTTCCTTTTCTCTGGCTCGGAAATTCCCGGCCGGCCCAGCCTCGGCTCCTGGGTCTCCTACGGCCTCGGCAGCGGTTCGGAAAACCTCCCGTCCTTCGTCGTCTTCACCCCCAAATGGCCAGACGGCAGCAACGGCCAGGCGATCTATTCGCGGCTCTGGAACTCCGGCTTCCTCCCCGGCAAGTACAGCGGGGTCGCCTTCCGCAGCGAGGCGGACCCGGTGCTCTACCTGCCCAATCCTTCCGGCGTGGATCAGGGCGACCGCCGCGCGCTGCTCGACACGCTCGGAGATTTGAACCGCCACCGGCTGGAACGGCATCACGATCCCGATACGCAAAACCGGATCGACCAGTATGAAATGGCCTTCCGCCTGCAAAGCAGCGTGCCCGAACTCACCGACCTTTCCAAAGAATCCAAGGCGACCCTCGACCTCTACGGGCCGGATGTGAACCGCCCCGGCTCCTTCGCCCAAAGCTGCCTCCAGGCCCGCCGCCTCGTCGAACGCGGCGTCCGCACCGTGCAGTTGTTCCATCGCGGCTGGGACTCACACAGCGACCTGCCCAAGCAGCTCGGCAACCAGTGCAAGGACACCGATCAAGGATGCGCCGCTCTCGTCCAGGACTTGAAACAGCGCGGCCTGCTCGGTCAAACGCTCGTCGTCTGGGGCGGTGAATTCGGCCGCACCGTTTATTCGCAGGGTGGACTCAAGCGGGACAACTACGGCCGCGATCATCATCCGCGCAACTTCTGCATGTGGATGGCCGGCGGCGGCGTGAAAGGCGGCGTCAGCTACGGTGAAACCGACGACTACAGCTACAACGTCGTGGAAAAACCCGTCCATCTGAACGACCTCAACGCCACGATTCTCCACTGCCTCGGCATCAATCACGAACGGTTCGGCTTCAAGTTTCAGGGCCTCGACCAGCGCCTCACCGGCGTCGAGCCCTGCGAGATCATCAAAGGAATTCTGGCCTGACCGGGTCGGAGCCTGGTCGGTGTAGCGGCTCCTCGGCAGAGAGCCGCCATCTTTCTCTTCTTGAACGAATCCACGCAGACAAAAAAAGAGTCCAACCACGGATGCACACGGATAAAAGCCGTGTGCGGCCTGGCCTTGGCCCTTCACCAAATGGTGGGACTGCTCCCGACCAGACGAACGCGATTCCATCCGTGTTTATCCGTGTTCATCGGTGGTTGAAATTTTTTCCAACTGCATGGTTCCGGCTCAGCGGATGCGCGTCAGCTGCAGCGATTCCGCGTCGAACCACGCCTCGCCCGCGCTGGCACGTAGTTCGCAAATCAACTCCGCCCCGTCCGGCCCGGCGTCGAATTCCACCGCGAGTTTCGTCCAGGGCGAGTCCCCCGTCAGGGGCTGCGGCTTCGCCACCGCCACGCCCGCCACCCGCAGGCCCGCGCCGGAGTTTTTTCCAAACTTCAACGCGCGCACTCCGGCGCTGCTCGCCCGCCCCTCGAACCGGTACCGCCCCGGCTCCAGCAGCACCGTCGCGCGCCACGACGCGGACGTGACCGGCCCGGCGCGAATGTGCAGCGCCGTGCGACCATCCGGCGACTTCGCCTGATCGAGTTTCCCTCCGGCCGGCGCGTCCACCATCCGCCAGCCGGTTACGCCCGCCACCCCGTTCGTGAACGCGGGCGGCGCGGGTTCCGGCTCGGCCAGTTGCCGCGCGAGATCCAGCACCCGCCGCGCGATCCGCTCCTTGACCAGCGCCGCCTGTGCCGTGAGCTCCCGCGCCGCGCCCCGATCCAGCGCGGGACGCAGCCGCGCGACTCGTTCGTTGACGCGATTGGTCAGCGTCGCGACGTGAAACAAATTCGTGAACAGCTCCTGCGTCCGAGCGCGCTGGAGCCGGCGGCCTTCTGGCGTTTCCAGCACCGCGCGCGCGACCAGCCCGGCCATGCGCGGACGCAGCGTCGCGTCCGCCTTGCCAAACAGATTGTCCATGCCGTGCGGAAGAAAAACCATCCGGTCGGCGGCGGGATCGTGGTAGATGCGGAAATTATTTCTCGCCAGGCAATAGCCGTCGCGATGCCCCGCCATCACCTCCATCGCCATGAACGAAACAAACCGCTCCACGTCGAGCGTCTGGCCGAGCCGCTGCCAGCGCCGCGCGCGGTTCGGCTCCTGCGCCGCAGCGGCCAGCGCCTGCAAATCCGCATGGTTGTCCGGGCCGGCGCCGGAGTTGCGCTCCATCGCGTCCGTCACTTCATGGCCGCCGCCGGTGTCGTACAAATTCCCGTCCGTCCGCCGGAAATGGAGCGCGAGAAAATCCTCGGTGAACCCCTCCTTCAACACGTAGAGGCCGAGCTTGCGCCCGTTCAGTTCGACCAGCGCGTGGGCCACGCGCGGCGCGGGCACGCCGGCGGCGCGGAACAGTTCCCCGCCCAGCCACTCGTTGAGATAGCTCGGATCCTCCACCGAGTTGTTCAAATGAATCTTGCCCAGCCCGTGAAATTTTTGGCCCGGCCCGAACCGCTCGAAGTTCAACGTGAGGGCCGGCTTGGTGTCCAGCGTGCGAAAACTTCCCGTCGATCCCTTCAGATGCACCCCCACCTTTTCAAAAACCTTCCCGCCCTCGCTCACCGTTGCCGTGACATACGTCCGGCTGGACGCGCGCAACGACTCCATCTCGGACGGCGCGATGACAATGCGAATCTGCCGGACGCCGCCGGAAAACAAATCCGCCCCCGCGACCTCCGCCGCGCCGCCACTTGCGGCCAGCCCAAAAAACACCGCGAGCGCGGCGAGTTTTTGGCATCGGCGGATCGTGATCATGCGGGAGTCTGCCCTGCCCGCCGGGCCGCCGCAACTGAACAGCGGGGACCGTGGCGGCGGGCGTCTCGCCCGTGAACGTTTTTATTCGAGGGCGAGACGCCCTGGACGGCACGCGAGACGCCCGCCGCCACCAGTCCGCCACGGGCGGCCACGCTAAGACTTCATCGCCGCGAGCAGTTCCTGATGGCGCTGCTCGTTGGAAAGCCGCCGGAGCCGGCGCAACGCCTCGTAGAAGCGCGGCAGATCGCCGTGGTTCTGCGCGAGCAGCCGCTCGAACGCGGGCACGAGGTCGAAATACGTGGCCACGGTGTTCAGCCGCGCGTTGTTCAGCGGCTCCGCAAACCAATCATCGTATGGCGAGCGCCCGCCCCATTGCTCCTTCAGCTTCGCGTGCTCCTGGCGCAACTGCTCCAGCACGGCTGCCTTCCGCCGCCGCTTCTCCTCGTCCGATCCAGGCGCGGCGGCCATGCGGTCCGCCGCTTCGCCATAAACCGCCGCGAGCTGCCGCCGCGCGGCGATGACTAGGTCGATGAACTGCTTTTTTTGAGCCTGTCGCGCTTGATATTTTTCGAAGTCAGCCGTGTTGCCGCGTGCCAGCAGCCAGCGCCGCAGGCCTTCCTTCTCGACCGTTACGGCAAAGGCCTCGTTGAAATTCGTGTCGCCCGCGATGTAAAGCCGCTGATGGCCCAGCTCGTGAAAAATGGTTCGCGCCAGATCCTTCTCCGGGTAACTGAGAAACGTGTTCAACGCCGGGTCTTGAAACCAGCCCAACGTCGAGTAGGCATCCACCTCCTCCACCACCACGTCGAAATGTTCCCGCGCCAACCGCGCCACGTAACGCCGCGCCGCCGCCTCGGAGAAATAGCCGCGATACGTGGCGCTGCCGACGACCGGATACCACCACGACTTCGGCCGGAGCGAAAATTCCGGCGCGGCCTGCACCGTCCAGACCGCGTGCGGCCGCTTCAGGTCGGTGTAGGAAAGGTAATGGCCGTCGGTCGGCAGGCAAAGTTCCTTGGCCGCGAAAGCGCGCAGGTCGAGTAGGAGCCGCAGCTTGGATTGCAACTCCGGCGGCGTCTGCGGATCGGCGAGCAGGCCCTTGACCGAGCGCGCGCCGGTCAGGATTTGGAACTGGCCCGCCGCCGCCTGCCGGTAATAGCCGGACGACTCGCAGCCGGTGCCGGCCCACGCGAGCAGGAGCAGCAGGCCGGGGAAAAGAATTTCCCGGAGCAACTTCGCCAAGAGCCGGACGCGCCGGGTGGATGACATCGAGTTCAAGGCGGTGAGCGAATCAGGTATTTTTCCAAATGCCAATTTCTTCCTGCGCCCGTGGCGGTTCAAAGGTTCGGAGTTCCGTCCCGCCCGTCGCGGGACGGCTCAGCGCCCGAACCGCCTGAACGGGTGACGATGAAGTTAAGAAACCGGTGTCTGACGCCAGTCAGCTTCGCTGCCATCACCGCCGGCGCTCCGGGGCGATTGCAGGCTCGACTTCGCGGCGGGAGTGGGATTTCCTCGGCGCGTGAGCGGTCATCTCCTCATCAAGGAAATGCCGGCCAGCGAGCGGCCACGCGAGCGGCTGGCGGCGCACGGCCCGGGCGTGTTGTCCCACGCCGAACTCATCGCCATCCTGCTGCGCACCGGCACGAAGGGTGTCTCGGCCCTCGCCATCGCGCAGCAACTGCTGGTCAAATTTGGCACGCTGCAAACTCTCGCGGGCGCGTCGCTCGACGAGCTGCGCGCGATCAAGGGCATCGGGCGCGACAAGGCGGTGACGTTGCAGGCCGCGTTCACGCTGGCGGTGAGAATGGCGCGGGAACTCCACAGCGAATCGCCCGTGCTCGAAACCCCCGACCGCATCGCCGACCTGCTGCGCGAGGAATTTCGCACGAGCGCGGTGGAGACGTTTCACATCGTGCTGCTGAATACGCGGCGCAAGCTGATCCGCGTGGAAAAAATTTCGCAAGGCACGCTCGACACGCTGCTGGTGACGCCGCGCGAAGTTTTCCGGCACGCCATCGCCGCCAACGCCGCCGCGCTGGTGCTGGCGCACAATCATCCCAGCGGCGATCCAACGCCGAGCGATTCGGACGTGAAGGTGACGCGCGATCTGATCCGCGCCGGGCAGTTGCTCAAGATCGAGGTGCTCGACCACGTCATCCTCGGCCGGGCCACGCCGGAGCGGCCGCGGGACTACGTTTCGCTGCGCGAGCTGGGGTATATGTATTCGTGAGTTCGGGGGCCGGACAGTTTTCAGAGAGTGAAACGCCCGCTTCCCCACGACCTCCTTTTCGTAGCGGCCGCTGTGAAGCGGCGGCTGAGGTTCGCGGGGGGCGGGGCAAAAGTCAGCCGCGCCTTCACCGGCGCGGCTACGGGGTGCGGGGGCGAC
>CANMZY010000054.1:0-12922 GCA_947502425.1 Verrucomicrobiales bacterium | reverse complement strand
GAGGTCGGCGTCCTTGCCGGCTTCGAGCGAGCCGGTGCGCTTTTGGATGCCGAGCAGTTTCGCGGCGTCGATGGTGATGGCGGCGAGGGCTTCATTTTGGGAAAGGCCGTGGGCGGCGGCGACGGCGGCTTCAAAGAGGACGACGCGGGTCTTGGGCACGTAGCTCTCGAACCCGCTCTGGAACGCGAAGGGGATGCCCGCCTGGCGAAGTTTCGCCGCGGTTTCGAGGCTGAGGTTTTCGGTCTCGCCGCTGGCGCGGGACATGGTGGGATGGAGAAAAACGGGGAAGCCACTCTTCTTGATGTCGGGTAAAACGAGTGCCGCGTCGGAGACGCCGTCGAGGATGATCTTGAGCTTGAACTCGGCGGCGAGACGGAGCGCGGCGAGGATGTCGTGATGGCGCTGCACGGTGATGAGGAGCGGTTGCTGGCTATCGAGGGCGCGGGCGAGGGCTTCGAGATGGAGGTCGCGGGCGGGGCGTTTGTCGGCGGCAAGTTTTGTTTTGCGGATGTAGTCCTGCGTCTTGATGAGTTCGGCGCGAAGCATGGCGACGGCTTTGGAGGCGGTGCCGGGGGCCTTGCCCTTGTCGGCGGAAGCCCCGGAGCCGAGCGTGGCCGCAGTCATGGCGGCGGGGTTGAGGAGGGCTTGCTCCAGGTTCGCCGGGTGGGTCTTGACGATCATGGTCTGGCCGGAGATGAGCGCGCCGGGGCCGTGGCCGGTGTGGATGGTGGTGACGCCGAAGCCGCGGATGTAATCAACCAGCGGGTCGCGGCCGTTGTAGGAGTCGATGGCGCGCAGCTCAGGCTGGAGCGGGGCGGATTTTTCCAACTGCTCCTGGTCGTGCGGCTGGTTGAGGATGCCGGAGAAGCCGACCACGGTGTGGGCGTCGATGAGTCCGGGCGTGACAACTTTGGCCTTGAGGACGCGCGTGCCGGCGGGGATTTTCACGGTGGCGGCCGGGCCGATGGATTGAATCTTGCCGTCTTTGATCAGCACCACGCCGTCGCGGATGGCCTCGCCGGCCATGGTGTGAACGGTCTCGCCTTGCACGGCGAGGTCTTCGGCGAAGGCGGTCGCGGCGAGGAGGCTGACCAGGGCGACGAAGTGCGGAGTGAAAATTTTCATCGGGCTTCCTCCGAGGTTCCAAAGCAACAGAGGTGGGCGGCGCGCGGTTGGCCGGCGCCGTAACCGCCGGTGGCCCAGAGGCGGTCCTTTTCGTTTTCGCGGTCGAAGACTTTCACGCCATCCACGTGGGTTTCGAGGACGCGGGCATAGACACTAAGCGGATCGCCGGAGAGGAGGATGAAGTCGGCGTCCTTGCCGGCTTCGAGGGAGCCAAGTTGCGCTTGGAGTTCGAGCATTTCAGCCCCGGTGAGGGTGAGGGCGCGCAACGCTCCGGCGCGCGACATGCCGGCGCGCACGGCGAAGGCGGCGGAGCGGAGAAAAAGCCGGGAGTCGGTCACGGGATCGTCGGTGTGAAAGGCGACCGGGACGCCGGCCTTTTCGAGGACGGCGCCGCTCTTCCAATCGACGTCGCGCGCTTCCAATTTCCCGCCGGGGCTGTCGAGGAGGATGATCGAGCAGGGCGCCTTGGCGGCGGCGATTTCGTCGGGGACTTTCCAGGCGTCGCTGACGTGGTGGAGCACGACGCGGAAGCCGAACTCCTTTTGCAGCCGCAGCACGGTGAGAATGTCGTCGTGCCGATGGGTGTGGTGATGGACGACGCGCTGGCCTTCGAGCACTTCGACGAGGGTTTCAAGCGCGAGGTCGCGGGCGGGAAGTTTTTCCACGTCACCTTTGGCGCGGGCGGTCTTGTCGCGGTAATCCTGCGCGGCGACGAATTTTTCCCGGACGAGCGCGGCGGACTTGGCGCGGGTGCCGGGGAACGGCGGATCACGGCGCGAGTTGGTGCCGTTGGCCATCTTGAGTCCGCCGGCGACACGGCCCGCTTTGTTGGTGATGAGCAGGTCGTCGATGGTGTTGCCGTCGCGCAGCTTCAGGTAAAGCGTCTGGCCGCTGATAAGGTGGCCGGAGCCGGGCATGATGTTGGCCGTGGTGATGCCGCCAGCCTGGGCCTTCTGAATGCTGGCGTCGCGCACGTCAATGGCATCGAGAACGCGCGTGTCCGGCTGGATGGGGGCGGACTGGTCGCCGGCGGCGGGACTGCCGATGTGGCTGTGGGTGTCCACGAGGCCGGGCATGATGACCTTGCCCGTGACATCGCGCGTGGTCGCGCCCGCCGGGATGGCCGTGCCGCGCGGGCCGACCGTGACAATCTTCCCGCGGTGCACCACGAACACGCCCTGCTCGATGGTCTCGCCGCTGATGGTGATGAGCTGCGCACCGGTCAGCGCGAGTGGCGTCTCCTGGGCGGACAGAACCGCCGCGTGGCCGAAGGCCGCGATCAGAGCAACGAGAAATTTGGGACAAAATCGAGTCATGCTGGAGAAGATTCTAGCCAACAGGGCGGGGCATGGACAGGATTTTACATTCAGCGTTGGAGAGCCGACCCGGCTCGCGGCAGCGTTGAGGCTCGAATCCATGGTGCATCCCGTCGTCATTCAGCCGCTGCGGACCGGGACCGTCCGCGCTCCGGGGCGGGTGCCTGGTTGCGGCGCCAAGTTGCGGCTTTTCATTTTTTCGACGCCGGCCTAGCGTTGCAGCCCTATGCCATCATTCGACATTGTATCGGAAGTGAACTCGATGGAGATCGAGAACGCCGTTAACCAGGCCAAAAAAGAACTAGCCAACCGGTTTGATTTCAAGAGCAGCAAGGCCGAGATCAAGCTGGAAAAAAACGAGATCAAGCTGACCGCCGAGGATCAATTCAAAATCCAGGCGCTGGAGGAAATGATCATGGGCAAGCTCGCCAAGCGCCAGATCAGCCTGAAGAACGTGGAGAAATGTCCGCCGGACTTCTCGCCGCTCGGCCACGCGCGGCAGGTTATCAAGATCAAGCAGGGCATCGAGACGACCATCGCCAAGCAGGTCACGACCTTCATCCGCGACACGAAGCTGAAGGTGACGACGCAGATTCAGGATCAGCAGGTGCGCGTGACCGGCAAGAACCGGGATGATTTGCAGGCGGTGATCGCGGCGGTGCAGAGCGGAGATTTTCCGGTCGCGCTCCAGTTTCAGAACTTCCGCGACTGACGGTCATTTTCCGGCCGTGCGGGCGAAGTTGACGGAGTCGCGGTAGCGTTTGTTGTCGGCGCGGATGCGGGCGGTGAGGGTTTTGCCGATGGCAAACAGGATCGGGGCGACGAGGCTGGGGCCGTCCTTGATCATCTTCTCGAAGGCGACGGCGGTGATTTTCAGGAGGACGGCGTCGGTGTTGGCAATCACGTCGGCGGAGCGCGGGCCGTGGTCGAAGAGGGAAATTTCACCGAAGAATTCGCCGGCCTGGAGCGTGACCAAAACGCTTTCCTTCCCGCCGATCATCAGGCGCACGCGCAGTTCGCCTTCGAGCACCAAGTACATGGCGTCGCCGTGGTCGCCTTGTTTGACGATCTCGGTCCATTGCCGGACTTTTTGCACCTCCATGAATTCGAGAAAATGATCGAGTTGGCGGTCGTTGAGGGCGGCGAGGATTTTGACGCGACGCAGGGTGCCAGGCTTGATGAGGGAGGGCGCGCTGGCCGGGCCGGTCGGAACGCCACCGCTGTCCAAGGGGGCAGACTTTTCCCGGAAGAACATCTGGAGTTCCGGCACGTCGGGGGTTTTGCGCCAGGCATCGTCCTTTTCAATGTAAACCCAGGTGTCGCGGGTGACGCGCTCCTCCTTCACCCAGCCGACGAGGGTGGGCAGCTCGACGGGGCCATAGACCACGTTGTCCACGCCCCAAATTTTGAAACCATCGCCCCGTGCATCGGATACCATGGTTTCTTTTTATCCGGCGGCGTGGTGCAAAGGAAGGGAAAACTCCTGCGCGGGGTATGAAAACAAAAAGACGGCCGGCTCTTGCGAACCGGCCGCCCTGAAACTAAAGGTCGAAGACTACTTCTTGTCTTTGGCCGGCGCATCCTTGGCCGGATGGCACTTCTTGCAGACCTTGTCCTTGCCGGCCGCTTTCGTGCAGCACTTGTGCTCGCACTTTTTTCCGGCTTCGACGGTGGCGTCGCAGCAGGGCTTCTTTTCATCGGCCGCCCGGAGGGAGCCGGCGAGCATGGCGAGGGCGCAAACCGCGACGGAAAACAGCTTGATGGTTTTCATTTTATTAGTTCACCGGGAGGTGACGATTATTACTTGGGATTGCACTTCTCGCAGACTTTGCCGGCTTTCTTGGCTTCCACGCAGCACTTGTGCGCGCATGCTTCGCCCTTTGCTTTGGCTTTGTCGCAGCAGGATTCCGCGCTGGCCATGCACAGGCTGCCGAGCAGCACCAAGGCTGAGAGGAGGACCGTAAGTGATTTCATTGACTTCATGTTGTTTGCCTTTCTTGCCGGTTGTTTGCCCGGCTTTTGTAGTTTGCTACCGAATTCTGCAAAGCGACCCAGCCTTGTAGAAGAACCGATGGACTATTACGGGGTTGAGTTTATTCATTGACCGCCAGATGTCGATAGGGAAATGGCCGGCCGATGGTCAGACCCAAACACTAGATTGACAATGGTTTAAAATTCTCGGCCCGCTCCATCTGCCCCCGCGTTACCCCCAACTGGCTCCAAAGCTGCAGTTCCCGCCAGAGTTGGCCGCCGGTGATTTCACCGCAGAGAAGTTGGCGGTATGGCGCGATGGTCTGGGCAACCTGCTCCGGGGTTTCGTTCACGAACTCGAGGCGGAAATGCTGCACGCCGAGCGCGAGCATCCGGGCCACGTATTCCGCGCCGGTCTGCGCGCGGGCGTTGAAGACGGTGTTGCGGCAGCCGGCGTCGGCCTTGAGCAAATGCTCCGCGCCGACCCGGTCGCGCAGTTTTACGTCGTGGTGGTCGCAGGGCCGGCCGCAGTTTGTGAAGTCCGTGCCTTTGGAGAGAAACGCGCAGAAAACACAGTGCTCCATGTGAAACATCGGCATGTGCTGGTGGATCGTCACCTCGAACCACTCCGGCGGGGCGCTTTGCACTAGCGCCTCAAGCTGCGCGAAGTTCAAGTCGTACGAAGCCGTCACGCGCTCTAGGCCGAACTGGTTTTTGAAATAGTCCGCCGCCAGCCCGTTCGCCACGTTCAGCGAATAATCTCCGATCCGCCGGCAGCCGCTGAAAAATTTTAAGTGGTCGTAATTCCGAATCAGGTAGCCATCTGCATCGCACGAACGGACCTGTTGCAAAATCCACTCCTCGCCGCTCTTGGTGATGCGCGGCGGCGCGACCCAGATGGTTTTCTCCGGCCCATCGCAGCCGAACGATTCGCGCGCCATCCGCACCGCCTCGCGATATTTTTTAACATCCTCGAATTCGCAGTAGAGCGTCGGCACGCCGAGGCGCAGGGCGGCTTCAAGCTGGGGTAGGTTGCGGACGAGAACGATTAAATGCGGAGTGCGGAGTGCGGAGTGCGGAACAGGAGAAGGAACGTCCGACGAGACCGGCATCTTCACTCCGCACTCCGCACTCCGCGTTCCGCGTTCAAACAGCGTCCACCGCTTCGGCTGCGCGCGGAGGATTTCCAACTGCGCGACCACCTCCCGGCGCAGCCGGTTTAATTCGCTCACCGGCAGCATCACTTCGCCTGCCAAAGAATTGTTCAGTGCGCCCAGGTGGAGCGGTGTGCCGCCGAGGCGTCCGAGCTGGGCGCGGAGTTTTTCCGTGGTGAGCGGCTGTTTCTCCGCCGTGGTGAGCGGCATGGCCGAGGCAACTTGGGCGACGTGCCCGGTTTCGTCGCGCGCGATGACCGTCATCGGCTGGCCAACGCAACCGTGGACTTCAAAATCAACCGGCCTGGTGAAATGCGGCGCATCGCCGGCGAAACTCTGGCGCAATCGCCGGTCCAGCTCCGGGTCGCTCGTTTTCCAAATTTTGTCGCCGACATGGATGCGATTGAAATCCAGATCGCCGTGGCCGAAGCCGACGAAGGTTTCGCCGCCGCGCGGTTCCAAGGTGTAAACGCGCCCGCCCTCCTCGTCCTGATCGGGACGGCCCGCGTCGAAGACCACGCCATCGCCCGGTTTGAGCGGTGCCGCGAGTTTCAAGGCCACGCGCCCGCCCTGGATGCGGCTGACTTCACCGAGGAACACGCCGCGTTTTTTCCCGAAGCGGGCGTGGGCCAATTCCTGGTTGTTGATGCCTCGAAACCAGCCGGTGTAGAGGCCGCGGGAGAAGGCCATCTCCAGTTCGTAACGCGGAACGGGGAGCGGGGAGCGCGGAGCATCGGTTCCGCGTTCCGCATTCCGCGTTCCGCACTCATCCAAAGCCTTCCGGTAAACACGCGTGATGTTCGCCACGTATTCGGGCGACTTCAGCCGGCCTTCGATTTTCAACGAGCTTACCCCCGCGCGAATCAAGTCAGGCAGCACTTCGAGGCCCGCCAAATCCTGGGGACTGAGCAGATACCGCCTGTCACCGAGCGGCACGGGTTGGCCGTCGGAGATTAATTCGTATGGCATTCGGCAGGCCTGCGCGCACTCGCCGCGATTAGCCGAGCGTCCGCCCAGCGACTCGCTGGTCAGGCACTGTCCGGAGTAGGCCACGCAGAGCGCGCCGTGGACGAAGACTTCCAAGGGCAGTGGGGAAGAGTGCCCGGCGCCCAGTGCGTCCGTGCTCAGTGGACCGACGCCCTCAGACTGGGCACTGGGCACTGAGCACTGAGCACTTCCCTCCCGAATCTTCTCGATCTCCTTGATCGAACATTCCCGCGCAAGCACCACGAGGTTACAGCCGAGGTTGCGCGCGAACTCCACCCCGGCCGCGCTGGTCACGGTCATCTGGGTCGAGGCGTGGATCGGAAAATCGGGCGAGAGCCGGCGGATCAGGCGGCAGATGCCCACGTCCTGCACGATGGCGGCATCGACCCCGGCAGCGATGATGGCGCGCAGATAATTTTCCGCGTCGCCGAGCTCATTGGCGAAGACCAGCGTGTTGAAGGTGACGTATCCTTTCACGCCGCGCCGGTGCAGGAACTCCATCAGCTTCGGCAGGGCGGCCTCGGTGAAATTGTGCGCGCGCATCCGGGCGTTGAATTTTTCCAGCCCGAAATAGATCGCGTCCGCGCCGTTCTCGACAGCGGCCTTGGCGCACTCCCAGTCGCCAGCGGGGGCGAGCAATTCGGGCAGGCGCCGGGGGCCGGGTGGATTATTTTCCACGGCGGGTTCCTGTGCTGAAAATGTCGGCGTCTGGACCATTCGAGGCCGACAGGATAGCACGACGGAGTTGAATGAGAAGCGCGCTTGTTGGAAACGCCTAATTGTTGGGATCGGCGGCGGGATCTGGCGTCCAGACGATGGTGGTCTGGGGAAATTTGGCCTTGTGATAGTTCGCGCCGGGAATTAGGTCCGCGACGTCGTTGGCGGAGTGGGTCCCGGCGTGTCCATCGATGAAGACGAGGTTCCCGCGCTTTTCGTGGCGGCCCACCCACCGGCTGGCGTAGCTGCTGGCCTGGCCCAGCGTCGTCAAAGTAGAGGGCGGGGCCGGCTCGAGGGTGGTCTCCAACGGCAGGCGGTTCTCGAGGAACATCACTGTGTCCGAGGGCCGTTGCACGCTGGAGGCGGGAATAGTTTTTATCGGTGCCTGAATGAGTTTCGAGTTCATGGACATGGAAAAAAGGACGGAGAGGGATGCTCCTGGATTGTTGGGAAACTTGGCGACAGGGCAGTGAAATATTTTCGAGCGCTCATAAAACTCCGCCTTGGTCGTGGCGTTGATTCCATAGTCGGCCGCCCGTTTTTGTTCGAGCATGGGAGGGACAGTGTTGTACCAGGTAGCGACGTGGTTGGCGTCCCGGACCTGCGCCCAGTTGGAATAGGTCGAATCTTCCTCCGGCAGATTGTCCTCGTTGTCGTCGTAATACAGGGTGAGCCCAATACCCCATTGCCGGAAGTTGCTCAGGCATTGCGCGGCTTTCGCCTTGCCCTTGGCTTTGGCCAGTGCCGGGAGGAGCAGCGAGGCCAAGATCGCGATGATGGCGATGACCACCAGCAGCTCGATCAACGTGAAGCCCCGGCGGCCCTGGCTGCGGCTGATCCGGTTCATGGCAGCAAGGAAAGTTGGAAAAATCTCCGGCCCGTCGGACTGCTGCCCGGCGCAAAGTTCACGGTACTGACCGGCCCGGTGGACAAGATCGTGGTGAGTGCCGTCCAGGCGGAATTCGTCACGTCGTCCTTGTACTCGATGGCGAAGGTGCGATTGCTCAGACCATACCAGGTCAGGTCGTAATTGCCCGCCGTCGGCGCGAAACGAAGAATGCGCGGCTCCGGCGGCGTGCGGAGGTAACCCGGCGAGCCAAGGTCGTCGCTCTCGATGGATTGGAACCCGCCGAACTG
The DNA here is from genome assembly GCA_947502425.1 of Verrucomicrobiales bacterium. Lineage (GTDB taxonomy): Bacteria > Verrucomicrobiota > Verrucomicrobiia > Limisphaerales > SIBH01 > SIBH01. The sequence continues at coordinate 4,515 of CANMZY010000054.1, read as the reverse complement.
GCCCAGCACCGTCGGATCGCCAAACGTGTCCGTGTCCGGATTGTAGCCGGACGTGACGCCGGCCGTCGCCAGGCCGAACGTGGCCGCCGCAATGTAATCGCTGTCGTCGCTGGCCCCGGGATTAAACAACACCACGGCGTCGCCCACGCTGCTCAGGCTCAAGTTGGGGCCGTCGTAGCGGACAATCTGAAGGTTGGTTTTCAGGTTCAGCGCGCCCCACCAGCGACGGAACGAACCCGGCCCCATCCCCTCGACAAACACGATGGATTCTCCGGGGGCGATGATGAGGTGGTTTGTGATGGTGAAGGCGGCGGCGCGCAACTGCGAGCTGTCGTCAAACTGGTAGCGGTACAAATCCACGGGGAAGGTGTCCAGGTTGGTCAGCTCCCACCAGTCGTTGTGGCCGCCGGCACTGCCATTGGTCGAGGCGGATGAACAAACTTCCGTGATCACCAGATTGGGCCGGGGCGTCACGGTGAGGGTGGCGTGGTTGGTCAGTTTGCCGAGGGTGTTGGTGACGATGACGGAGTAAGTGCCGGCGTTCGCCCCGGACGCGCCGCTGATGGTGTAGGAGCTGTGGTTGGCGCCGGGGAGGTCGTTGCTGTTAAACTGCCACTGGTAGTGAGGTTGAGGCACGCCCGTGGCCACGATGTTGAACGTCGCGCTCTGCCCGGCGTAAATCGTCTGATCCTCCGGCGCCGTGCCCACGGTAGGGGCGACCGGCGTGGGGTTCAAGACCAGCGTGGCCACCGAGCTGGTCAGGGTCTGGAATCCATTGAACACGACGACTTGATACTGCCCCGTCTTGCTCGTCTGCACGTTGGTGACCGTGAACGAAATTGTCGTCGCGCCGGCGATGTTCGTGCCGTTGAACTGCCACTGCGCACCCGGCCGCGGAATGCCGTTGACCACCACGCTGAAGGGGGCGTTGTCCCCGGGATTGACGGACAGGTTGGTCGGATTTTGCGCGATGCTCAGCGGCACCGACCCCTGGTTCACGCCCGGCGAACCGACGTCGTCCGTCTGGACGGCCTTGAACGCGCCGTTCACGCCGTTGGTGCTGAACTGGCCGGGGGCGGGAAACACGCCCGAGTTCGTGGCGTAGATGAACGAGGAACCGCGCAGCGCCGTCAGGAAATCCGCGCTGTCCACAAAGTTCGCGTCGCCCGTCGCGGACGGCGCCCAGAGGCGGACGCCATCGCCGCCGCTGCCGAGGCCGTTGCCGGAGTAAAAGCGAATCTGGACGGCGGCGCCAAGGCTCGGCCCCCACCAGGCGCGGAACTGCGTTTCATTGGTGCAGATGTTGGCCAAGGTTTCGACGAACACGATGGATTCGCCCGGTTGAATGACCAAACCGTTGAACGGCAGTGCATCGCCGCCAATCAATCCGCCGGCATTGTCGTTCCATTTGTAGCCGGTCAGGTTGATGGCGTTCGTGCCGAAGTTGCTCAACTCCCACCAGTCGGATTTCGAGGCGACTAGGGCGGCACCGAGATTGGTGGAGCCGGAGGACACCACTTCGGTGATGGCCAGTTGCGCCCGCGCCGAAACCAGCAGCCCGCCCAGCAGCAATGAAACGGGGAAATATTTTTTGATCATAACGAAACGAGTTTTGCGCATCCAACTTCCGGTGGTGAACTGGCCACGCCAGACCACAACCGAAGCGTAAAAAACGTCTGGAACAGCCTCGTGGCGGCCGGGTGACAATCAGGCGACAACTCGCCGGACGGTCATCGCGCAGCGGATGATGATCGGTTCGAAAAGCCCAAATTGATGCGTGACAAGATTCGTCCGTCCGGGAAAACATCTGCCACACAAACGACCAAATCTATGAAACCGACCACCCTCCTCGCCCTCACCTTCGCCGCCACGGCGGCCTGCACCTCCCCGGCCCGCGCCGCCGAGGGCTACACCGACACCCCGATGCAGCCCAACGGCCAGTGGCACGTCCACGACCCCGCCCGGCCCCTCCCGAAAGTCATCGCGCCCGGCACCAACTTCAGCCAGCTCGCCGCCGCGCCCTCGGATGCCATCGTGCTGTTTGACGGCAAGGATTTTTCCAAATGGAAGGGGCAGAAGGGCGAGGTGCAATGGAAGATCGAGGACGGCTACATGGAGACGACGCGGACCGGGATCATCCGCACTAAGGACGAGTTCGGCGATTTTCAATTACACCTCGAATGGGCTACGCCGGCCAAGGTCTCCGGCAGCGGGCAGGGCCGCGGCAACAACGGCGTCAACATTTTCGGCCGCTACGAAATCCAGGTGCTCGACTCCTACAACAATCTCACCTACGCCGACGGCCAAGCCGCCGCGATCTATGGACAGCAGCCGCCGCTGGTCAACGCCTCGCGCCCGCCCGGCGAATGGCAGACCTACGACATCATCTGGGAATCGCCGCGCTGGGATGAAAACAAGAAGCTCGTCAAGAAGGCCTACGTGACCGTGCTCCACAACGGCGTGGTGGTGCATCACCGGCACGAGCTGTACGGCCACACGCCGTTCCGCGCGCTCGGCCACTACAACAACCCGCATCCGCCCAAAGGCCCCATCGAGCTTTACGAGCACGGCAATCCCGTCCGCTTCCGCAACATCTGGATTCGTCCGCTGGGCGGTTCCGACCAGCCGGAACCGGCCGCAGCCAGCACGCCGAAGGGCGCGCTCTAAGCCGGGAACGATGCCCTCCCCTAAACCTCGTAGCAGCCGACGTGAGGAGGCTCACTCTTTTTCGGGCGAAGGTCAGAGCCTCCTCACGTCGGCTGCTACGGCTCAGGGGTTCAAGGCGCGTCGGCATCGTTCCGGCTATGGCCGGGCCGTGGCTTTCTTCGGCACCGGCTGACCGTCCACGCCACCGGGCGGCTGGCGCGTGGCGAATTGGTCGTCGTCCTTCACTTCCTTTTTCAAGCGCGCGAGTTCCTGTTTGAGGCGTGCGACGGTTTTCGCGTGGGCGGGATCGTCGTAAACGTTCCTCAACTCCTGCGGATCCTTCACGAGGTCGAAACATTCCCACTGATCCTTCTTCCAGTAATAAATCAGCTTATCGGTTCCGGTGCGGACCCCATAGTGGGCGCGCGTGTTGTGGTCACCCGGATCGTGGTAGTAGCGGTAGTAAAAACTCGTGCGCCACTTCTCCGCCGGCGCGCCGCGCAGGAGTGGCGCGAGACTGCGGCCCTGCATGTCAGGCGGTGGCGTCAACCCGGCGAGTTCGAGAAAGGTCTCCGGGAAATCGAGGTTCAGCGCCAGCGCGTCTGACACGCCGCCGGGCTTGATCACCCCCGGCCAGCGCGCCAGCAGCGGAATGCGCAACGACTCCTCATACATGAACCGCTTGTCGTACAGCCCGTGGTCGCCGAGGAAGAAACCGTTGTCGCTCGTGTAGAAAATGACCGTGTTCGTGCCGAGGCCGCGCGCGTCCAGCCAGTCGATCAGGCGGCCCACGTTGTCATCCACGCTCTGGATGCAGGCGAGATAATCCTGCATGTAGCGCTGGTATTTCCATTGGACCAGGGCGCGGCCGGTCAGAGTTTTTTTTGCGCCGTCGATTTCGATCTCCACCTCGGTGGGGCTTTTGTCGAACCATTTTTGGCGCTCGGGGCCGGGCTTGAGTTCGGGCGGCACGGCCCGCTTGAGATCACGGTTGTTCAAGTCGGACGCCACGGTCTGTTCGTTTTCGCGAAGCGCGTCGGTGCGGGTGCTGTAATCATCCCAGAGTGTGGCCGGTTCGGGAATGACGCGCCGGGCGAACTCCTCCCGGTATTTCGGTGTCGGCGTCCAGTCGCGATGCGGCGCCTTGTGATGCAGCATCAGGAAGAACGGCTTGTCCGCCGGCCGCTGCTGGATGAAGGCTAGGCCGAGGTCCGTGATGATGTCCGTGACGTAGCCGGGAATGACCTTGCGTCCCTGCGGCGTGAGGAAGGCCGGATCATTGTAAACGCCCTGGCCCGGCAGAATGGTCCAGTGGTCGAAGCCTGTCGGATCGCTGCCCAGATGCCATTTGCCGATCATGCCGGTGTGATAGCCGGCGGCCTGGAGCAGCTTGGTCACGGTCGGCTGCGCGCCGTCGAAGCGGTTGAAGGCGGGTGTGCCGTTCAGATGCGAATACTTGCCGGTCAGCAGCGTGGCGCGGCTGGGCGTGCAGATCGAATTGACCACGAACGCGCGATCGAACCGCATTCCTTCCTTCGCCAACCGGTCGAGGTGCGGCGTCTGGTTTACCTTCGACCCGTAGGCGCTGATCGCGTGCGCCGCGTGATCGTCGGACATGATGAAGATGATGTTGGGGCGGGCGGGCGCGGGCGCGGCGATGGACACCAAGGCGGGCGCGCAGCAGAAGGCAAGGAAGGTGGAGATCAGTCGCATTATGGGAAACAGGGGAACATGCCGCAGCCCGGCCCGTCAATCTTAGTCGGCCACTGGCCGCTTACTCGTACAGGGTTTAATTTTTTTGAGGGGGAAGTGATTGGGGATGAGGCTGAAAAGTTTTTGCTAGACACCAAGCACCCGCCGGGCCATTTT
>CANMZY010000053.1:0-12985 GCA_947502425.1 Verrucomicrobiales bacterium | reverse complement strand
GACCTCTACAAGGACAAGGGCGACACCGCCTCCCTGCACCGCCAGCCGAGGATTTTTCTGCTCGGCTTCTTCTGGACGGCTAGCTCGGTGATCGAGGAGCTGCGGCGCGAATCCCCCGGGCTGTTGCGCGAACTGGCCGTGATTGGTTTCAATCCCCACGTCAACGAGGAACTGCGCCGCCGCGGCATCAATATCATCTACGGCGACATCACCCAGCGGGACATGCTCGTCCATTCCGGCGTGGCAGACGGGGAAATTCTCATCTGCACCATTCCCAATAGCCTGATAAAGGGCGCGACCAACGTTCGCCTCCTCCGCCAACTGCGCGAGATCAACCCCACCGCGCAGATCATCATGCACGCCGACACCTTCCTCGAGGGGCAGGAGCTTTATCAGGCCGGGGCCAGCTTCGTGAGCCTGCCGCGCCTCACCGAGGCGGTGGAGCTGCGCGAAGTCATCCTCGCGGCGCGCAACAAAATTCTCGATCAAAAGCGATTCGCGTCTGACACCAAGCTGGACGGACCGCGCGAGGTGATCCCGTGAAAGCCGAAGCCGGGCGCCGCTGACGGCATGGAACGCCGGCTTCAGCCGGCCGAAGCGTGCGGACTCCGGGTGCGTTGGATCGCTCGTGCGCCTTGCTGCCGTCGAAGCTTTCTGCCGGATAAATCCGGCCTTCCACTATCACCACCCGCTCGTGGCGGCGTCTCGGCAGAGCGCCGCCATCTGAACAAAAAGGAAAAGAATGGCGGCGGTTTCATTTTGAATCGGCGGCGCAACAAACCAGTCGGAGGAGTGTTCAACACGGCGGCAACTCGATCACTTTATGAATGGAAACAACGGCTCGCCCAACAACCACCTGATCCTGCTCGTCCTCACACTCATTCTCAGCTGCCTCGTGCTCATGCTCGTGCGCGGCGGGTCGAATCTGCTGGAGGAGCCGGCGGGGAACCGATCCGCCGCGAAGCAGCCTTTGCCCAGCCGGCCCGCGCCGGACGTGGCTGAAACTGAAACCGCGCCGCGCCACACGGCGGCCATCGGTCTGCCCCGCCCGCAGCCTTCCGCCCCGAAAACATCCGCGCCGCCCGTAGTGGTGGCCACGCCGCCAGCGGAGCCGGAACCTCCGCCCAGCGCGCCCGAGACAGTGACCGCGCCCTTCACCGGCCGCCTGGCCGAGACGCCGCCCGCGCCGCCCATCGGGGGCATTATGACGACGCGGTTCACGAGCGGGATTTCTGGACGGGTTTATTTGCGCGGCACGCCACCGCCGGAGAGAATGATTACGCTCGATGCGACCTGCGGCCGGCTCCGGCCGAAAGGGTTGAAGACGCGGTTTTATGTGGTCGGCGAAGGAAGCGGACTCGCGAATGTGTTCGTTTACATCAAGGAGGGAGCGCCGCTGAACTTTTCCATCGTGAACGATCAGACGCCACTGCTCGATCAAGTCGGCTGCCAGTATGAGCCATATGTGATGGGGGTGCGAACCAGTCAGAAGTTTCAGATCAAGAATTCCGATCCCATCATGCATAATGTTCATGCCACAACCAAATTCGGCGGCGGCAACAAGGAATTCAATTTCGCGCAGGTGACCAGAGGACAGGTGAACGAGAAAAGCTTCGCCAAGGTCGAAGTGTTCGTGAGAGTGAAGTGTGACATCCACCCGTGGATGTTCGCCTACATCGGCGTGGTGGAGCATCCTTGGTTTGCCGTGACCGATACCGACGGAAAATTTGAACTGCCCGGCAAGCTGCCCATTGGCAAATACAAGTTCGCTGCCGTCCACCTCAAGGCCGGCGAACAGACGCAGGACCTCGAGCTGGCGGGCGACGCGGCGCAGCAGGTTTCCTTCACGCTCGACGTGAAATAGCCTCAAGCTCCGTCTCCAGCCACACCCCGCCGGTCCGGCCGCACTAAAGCTTGAACTCCGACTTCGCCCCGCTACCGTCTCCCCACTTGAATTTGGAAGATCATCTCGGTGACATCATTAGCAAGGCGCGCACAGCGGCCAATGTTTCCGGCGCCGTCGCGGCCAGCGCGGCAGGCGTGACGGAAGCCGAACTCGCCGCTCTCGAAGATTCCGGCCAGCCGCCGAAGCCGCTGAATTATCCGGCGCTCGCGGAACTGCTCGGCTTGAACGCGTCGAAGCTCGAAGGCATCGCCCAAGGCTGGCGGCCGTTGGAAAAGGATCTCAGCGCCTGGCGCGAACTGCGCGTCATCACCACCACGCGCGACGGCATCACGGTGAATTGTTACCTGGTCTGGGATGAAGTTTCCCTCGAAGCCGCGCTCTTCGACACCGGCTGGGACGCGGAGCCGGTCATCAGGCTCGTCGAGGAAAACGGGCTGCAGCTCAAACATCTTTTTCTCACCCACTCGCACGAGGATCACATCGCGGCCCTGGCGGCGTTGCGGGAGAAATTTCCGAAAGTGCTGGTGCATTCCAATTCCAAGACCGCCCCGCCGCAGAATCGCAATCGCGCGAACGACTTCACCCACCTCGGCAGCCTGCGCATCACCAACCGTGAAGCGCCGGGCCACGCGGAGGACGGCGTCATCTACATTGTCGGCACCTGGCCGGAGGACGGCCCGCACGTCGCCATCATCGGCGACACGATTTTCGCCGGCTCGCTGGCGACTGGTTTCATTTCGTGGGACGCGCTTAAGCAGAATGTGCGCGAGAAAATTTTCACCCTGCCCGTCGAAACTCTGCTCTGCGCCGGCCACGGCCCGCTGACCACCGTGGCCGAGGAGAAGGCGCACAATCCCTTCTTCGCGTAGCTGCGCCGCCCTCGCCGCATCACCGGTTGAGCAGCGCGTTTCCCTTGGCTGATTTCAGGCAGGCCATCGTCCGGCTCTCGCAAAGCGGGGGTGGGATCCTTCTCAGCGCCTGCGCCAAATCTTTCTCCGTCGCCACCGCATCCATTTGGAAAACGCCGCGCGTTGGTGCGTGATGAAATCAAACGCCGTCCGCGCGAATGGCCGCAGTGCCGGCTGCGCCAGCCGCAGCGACCAGGCGCGAAAGTCCGTCGCGCGTAGAGGCACATGATGAAGGCGTCGGGGCCCTGATAAACCGGGCCGTCGTCGCCGATGACGGTGAGTTCGCCCGTCGCGCCGAACTGCTCCAGCCCGGGAAACCGGCCGGCGGCCTCGGCTGATTCTGCCGGAATGAAACAGAGTTCCAGATACGCCGACTGCTCCGTGAGCCATTGCTGACAGCGGAGGCAGAAGGCGCAGTTGGCGTCGTAGAGGATGTAGAGTTTGTTCATGAGTTTCGAGCCGGACGGCACAGGGATGCGCCGCCCAGGCGTTTGGTTTCAGCCGTTGACCGGCTTGACGTAGCCTTGCGGTAGGACGGGCGGCGGTTGCTTGTGCAGCATCCCGCGTTTCCGCATCTTCGAAAAGACGAGCAGGTTGAAGAAGTGCATCGCGCCCAGGACCAGCAGCACAAGGCCGACCTTGGTGTTGAGGGTTTCGAGCGCCTCCTGCGCGTTGGCCGCCGCCGCGCCGTATTTCAAGGCCAGCGTGACGTAGCCAATATTGATGAGGTAAAAGCCGACCACGAGCAGGTGGTTGACCGAGTCGGCGAGGATTTCGTTCCCCAGGAAGCTGTCCACGAGGAAGACGCGGCCGTTTTAGTGGAGCGTGCGGGCACCCAGACGGTGAGCGCGACGCTGATAACGAGGTAGGTGAGGTTGGTTCAGACGAGCCGGTTTATAACGTGGTTTCTTTCATAGTTAATTAATTCTTACATTTCTGTTTTGACAGAAATAACGTGAAATAGCGGATGATGGCGGCAAGGGAAAATTTTCCGGCTGGTTCAAAGGGTAGCCGCCGGGCACAAGCATCGAGATTTCCAACCAGGCCCGCGCGTTCTGGTTCGGAGTTCCGCCCTTTAGCCGGTCCGGGCCGGGGACCGCCTGAAGGCGGAACTCCAAACGGTGCAGGCGTCCGGTTGCGCCCAGTGCAAAGTGGGGCAGGCGGCTTGCGTTGACGAAAAAATTTACGGGCGAGACGACTGGGAACAAAGCCGGGACGGCTGCGCCACTAAACTGCTCCCCGGCGCGGGCGATCACTTCCCGGCGGTAAATTCCAGCCGTCCCCAAAGCTTCGGCGTCAGCTCCGCCTCGCTCGGCACGTCGGCGACGATACTGCTGGCCTTGTTGCTCCAATAGACGCGCTGCACGGTTTGAAATCCGTTGCCACGCAGAATGCCGAGATCGCCTTTGAGCTTCTGCCCGGCCTGCGGCTTGAGGCCGAGGGTGGCGAGCGGAATGGAGATTTCAAAATTGCCGTTCGTGCCGGCGAGCTGCACCTGCGCGCTCACGTCTTCCACGCGGTCGAGCGTGATCGTGCGCCACGGCGAACTGAACGGCACCGGCTCCGTGGTGCCCGGCACGACGGCGCGATAGAGCAGGGCCGTGGTCTTGTTCTTTACGCGGGTCACCAGCAGGCGCGAATCACCGACGGCGGGTTTGCCGCGTTTCGCGTCCGCGTTCGCGTCGGCCCCGATCATCAGGTCGAGCGCGCCGCCGGTTTTGAAAAGCGCGTTCGCCATCTCGCCGGAGTTGCGGAGCAGATTGGCGTCGCCCGTGCGGAACGCGGCGAACAGTCGGTCGCCCGCGACGGCCAGCGCACCGCGCACGTCATACGGCTTGCTGCTGCTGTCGAAGAACGCCGCCACGCCGCTCTTGTCAATGTCCACCCAGCCCGCACCCGCCCAGTCCTCCAGTAGGCCGTCCATGACCGGCGCGGTGTCGCGCAACGCCGCCGTGAGCACGGCGCGTCCACGGTTCTGCTGCCGCTGCGCCTCGGCCTCGACGAAATACGTGCGGGCCTTCGCCAGATCGGCGGCGGAAACGGCCACCGTTGTTTCCGGCAGCCGGCGGATCGTTTCCAGACCGTCCACGCGCACGAGTGACGAACGGCCGCCGTCCACGAGATAAATGAGTCCGTCCTTCGTCTGCGTGATGCTCGGCCAGAAATTTTCGTCGTGCAGCGTGAGGCCGTTCAGCGACATGCCGCGCTGCGCCGCCGGCATGGCCCACAGCGGCCCGCGCCGCACGTCCTTGAACAACTCCGCGACGAACAGCCCGTCGGCGGTGAAGAGATACATGTTGCCCTGATTGCCGTTCACGCACCAGAGCGGGCCGGCGTCGCTGTTCTTCGGCGTCACAAAATCTCCCAGCAGCCGCGTGGTGCCGATGATCTGTCCGGGCCGGTCCGGCGCGGGTGATTCGTGCGAGGCGTGCAGGCCGGGCCAGAGGCTGGGGTAGGACCAGCGCGCCTCGCCCTTGAACATCGCGCCGACGGACATGGTTGAGAAAGGCTTCGTGGGCGTGGTCAACACTGTCCAACCGCTCTCGTGCCACAAGGCCTGATCGCCACCGGACGACGCGGGTCCCTGCGTGCCGCTGGCCAGAATCTCTCCTTTCTCCAGATCATAAACCGGCACGCCCGCCGCCGTGAATTTCTGCGGCGCGAAGCGCATCGCGTTCGTGCCGACGCGCGACGCGATGAACGACAAATCCGGCGCGACCGTCACCGAGCCGACAACGCCTTTCATGGACTGCACTTCCTCCAGCTGCGCCTGCGCGTCGCCGTTCGCGTCCGACCAGACGAAACAAACAGCCTTCTGCCATTGATCGCCCTTGGAGTTCGCGCCCTTCGGCCAGAGCGCGGCGAACGGCCCGGTTTTCAAAAGTTTCCAGTCGTGCGCGCGGCCAAACGCGGCGACCGGCCGGGCGACGCCGTTCACTTCCTGCCAGACGGTGGCGACGCCGGGGCCGCCGGTCGGGTTGCTGTTGTGGTCGTTCGAGAAATACTTTTTGCCGCGCACCTGATGCGGCTCCTGGGGCACGCCGTTCGCGCCGTAGCCGTCGGGTGTTTTCAAATCGCCGGGGCCGGGCCGGTGGAAGACGTTCACGATCTGGTCGCGGCCCTTTTCCCAGTCGAGTCGGAACTCCATGCCGTGATAATAAAATTTCGTCTTGTCCTCGGGGTCGAGCTTGCCGCCGCCGCCGTATTCGGACGGGCCGTAGAACGCGCGGACAAGTTTGCCGTCGAGCGTCCAGACGCTCACGCGCTTGGGCTGATAATCGTTTTCCGTGACCCAGAGGCGGTTGCTCGAATCAACCGCGAGGCCGTCGGGATGGTTCATGTGCAACTCGTCATACAGCCCGGCCTTGGGCGCTCCGGCGCGGCCGATGGCGCGGAGGAATTTTCCGGCCGGTGAAAACACCTTCACCTGATGACTGGCGCCGTGGTCGCTTACGTAAAGGTTGCCGGCGGCATCGAGCGTGAGCGAGCGAGGGGCTTCGAGGCCGCGGCTGATCAGGCTGATGTTTCCTGAAAACAAGGTCGCCTCCTCCCGATCTCCACTGTCCAGCAGAACTTGCTGGCCCGAGATCACCAGCAGTTGACCGCGCTGGTTGAAGGCGAGGCCGCGCGGCTGTGCCACCGGGGTGGTGCCGAGAACCTTCTTCTCCTTTGCGTCCACGAACAGCAGCCGGTCGAGTCCCGTGAGACTCACCACGATCCGATTGTTCCGAACCGCGATCCCGCCGATGTAGTCGGCCCATTCCACACTGTGGCCGTTGGTCGGCTGCGGAGGAGTGAACTGATGTTTTAACACCAGCTTGTGTTCACTGGTCTGGAGCGCGGTCAGACGGATTTCGCCGACCTTGGTTTTCGTTTTCCGCGAGGCATCCTCGTCGCTCCACGCGGCGGCGGCGTAACCGAGCACGTTCGTGGCGCGCTGCGGGCCGTCGTCGCGCGCGAGAAACGGCGCGCCCGTCCAGTTGCCGCCGACCCAGCCGACGCCGCCCTGCTTGCGCCCGTCGAGATCGACCCACGCGAGACCGTGCCCGCCTTCGCTCACGTAGCTGCCAAGGAACATGAGCGGCTTGCCGCCCGGCGTCCGGTCACCGGGGACAAACAGTGCGGATTGCGGGGGCGAATGGTTTGCGAGCCACGCGCCGGTCTTGTCGGCGATTTCCCACGCGGGCTGGCCGGCGTTGTAGATGGAAAATTCGTAGCGCAGGTCCACCGCCTTGCGCCACAACCCGCGCACGCGGTAGCCGCCAGGCGCGACGAACTGCTCCGGGATGTGATACAGCCCGTGCCGGGCCGCCTCGACGTCGCGCAGCAGATCATCGGTGCCGTCCCACCAGACCGTATTTTCGCCGGCGGGAAATTTCGTCTCCGCGATCAGATTGCGGATGCGCTTCCCGTCCGTGCCTTCGATGACGAGCGTGACGAAACCTTCCTCCGGCAACTTGAAACGAACCGGAATCGGCGGATGCAAAATGTTCTTCGCCGGAGCAGCGACCACCACCGTCGCCAGCTCGGCCGTGGCGAGCGCCTGCCACGCCTGCATTTCGCCGAGCCAGACGCGCCGGCCCTGCCTAGTGTTGCCCTTCATGTGGCCGTGCTGCTCGGTGCTGACGGCGGTGAGGCGTAGGCGCAGGGCGCGCGTCGTCACGGTCTTGCCGAAGTCGAGCCAGTTCGGCCAGAGCGCGAACGGGTAGCCGTTGTTGACCTTGGTGAACGGCGTGAGGCTTTGCCAGTCGCTCTCGCCCACTTCGCGCGGATGCCGGTCCGCCGGGCCGTTGTAAATCTGCACGTCCGCCGCGCCGAAGCCGGCCCAGAGCGCGTTCAGGCCGCGCAGCGAAACCGGCGCGGGCCAAGTCAGCAAAATGGTTTCAGGCCGCTCTGCCGAAACAACCGGCGCGTTCGTCTCCCGCGCAAAATCCCACGCACCCCAAGTGCCGTCGTTGCTTTCGTTGTTCAATTTCGCCGAGCGGTCATCGGTCGTGCTCGCGGCGGCGACGGCCTGCGGCGCGAGGTTCGCGAAGCGTTCGCTCACCAGCGTCGCGCCACCGAGCCAGCCCGCGTAGCTGGCGTCCGCAAATGCCGCCGTGTGCGTGAACCGCACCGCGCGCGTGCTCGTCACCGCGGGCAGTACCCAGAGCGTGTATTCCTCGCGGCCGGGTTCGTCGCGCGTAACGACGCCCTGTTTCAGGCGCTGCGCGGGAATCCAGTCGGCCTCGCGGCCCGGATCGCCGGGATAATTTGCGTCCGGTTTGAGCACGCTCACGGAGACCGTCCCGCGCACCAGCACCGTGCCGACGGGCACGGGCGTCTTCCAGCCGATCCGCAAGTGCCGCGCCCCGGCGTTCTTCGAGGCGCCGAAATTCACGCCGTCCCATTCGATGCGCGAGCTGCGCGTCCAGATCACATGCTGCGGGCCGTTCTTGAGCGCGACCGGCTTCTCCGCGCCTTCCACCCATTGCGTGAAGGCGTTAGTGTCGAGGTTCGCGCTGACCAGCGGGGTCGTGAAAATTCCATCGGATGATTCCGCGCCGTGCGCAAAACCGGCAGCGAGAAAAATCAGGAACGTGACGAAGATCGCCGAGCAAGATGGCTTTTTCATAGTCGGACGGAGCTTTACCGACCTGACGACACTTTTAAATTTATTTCTGATGTGCTTTGCTGGGAAAAACAAAAGCCTTAAGCCAGCTGGAAACACGCTCCTTCGCCAGTAACCTCGCTCGTGCTGTTCCACGAAGTAGAGGGGCAGCTTCAGATTAGAAAGGCTCACCTAGTTTTCCAAACAACACTTTGCAGTGGCCCGCCAGCCAGTCTCCGATTCCGTTCGCGTAACACTTCGAGAAACGCCGACCGCCCGCGCCGCCGGGCAGCGTGCTGTGCATTTTATCCGTGCCGAGGTCGGTGATGAAATAGAGCGACGGTGCGAAGGTTGTCTCGCGTCCCGCGCCGATGAAAGAAGAAGCAGGCCCGGTGGGCGACAATGTTTTGGGGCGCGAGGGTGGGCAGTGCTGTCGCGCCGCCGAAGCGCTTTTCTGCCGCGAGTGCAGCGATGTTGGCGGAGACAGCTGCTCAACTGAGCAGAACATTGCTGTGCTCGGTGCGGCGAAAGTCACGGCTGCGCGGCAGCGCAGCCCTACCATACATGCGCGCATTGCCTTGCCACGGCGGGAGAAATTATTTCTCATGGCCGGGCATGATTTGTTTTTTGCAGCAGGTACCGCGATGAAGCGCGACGTAATCGTCATCGGCGGGGGGGCGGCGGGGCTGATGTGTGCCCTTACGGCGGGCCGGCGCGGGCGCTCCGTGCTGCTGATCGAACACGCCGAACGGCTCGGAAAAAAAATCCTCATCTCCGGGGGCGGGCGCTGCAATTTCACCAACGTGAGTGCCGGGCCGGAGAATTTCCTTTCGGTCAATCCGGACTTTTGTAAATCGGCGCTGGCCCGCTTCAACCCCGCCGACTTCATCGCGCTCGTCGAGCATCACGGCATTCCGTATCACGAAAAAAAGCTCGGTCAGCTTTTTTGCGATCTCAGTTCTCGGCAGATCGTGGAGCTGCTGCAAGCCGAGTGCGACACGGTGGGCGTGGGAATTCGGCTCAACTGCCAGGTCGGCGCGGTGCGACATGACGCGGGCTTTCAGCTCGAGACCAACCAAGGCCCGTTGGAGTGCGGTTCGCTGGTTATCGCCACCGGCGGGCTTTCCTTTCCGAAAATTGGTGCGACGGATTTTGGTCACCGGCTGGCGCGGCAATTCGGTTTGAAACTCACCGCCACGCGCCCCGGTCTCGTGCCGCTCACCTTTAGCGCGGAGGAACAAGCCGCGTTCGCCGCACTGAGCGGACTCTCCATTGACACCGTGGTCTCGCGCGGCGGGCGGAGTTTCCGTGAGAACATTTTGTTTACCCATCGCGGACTGAGCGGCCCGGCCATTCTGCAAATTTCCTCCTACGGCGCGGAGGGCGACGCGCTGCACATCAATCTGCTGCCGGACAAATCCGCGCTGGAAATTTTCTCCGCCCACCGGGGGACGACCCGCGAATTGAAGACCGTCCTCGCGCAACATCTGCCGCAGCGCTTCGTGCAGGAATGGTGCGCGCGTTTCGCGCCGTCGCGCCCGATGAACCGCTACACGTCCGCCGAACTGGAGGCCGTGGCGCGGCGGTTGCACGACTGGGAAATCCATCCCGCCGGCACCGAGGGCTACGCGAAGGCTGAGGTCACGCTCGGCGGCGTGGACACCGGCGAGCTTTCATCGAAGACAATGGAGTGCCGGCGCGTGCCGGGCCTGTATTTCATCGGCGAAGTGGTGGACGTGACCGGCTGGCTTGGCGGCTATAATTTTCAATGGGCCTGGGCTTCCGGTCACGCGGCGGGGCAGTTTGTTTGATTAACCCTTGTCCCGAAATTCCCTCCTGCTACCGTCTCCGGCCTTGTGGATCTGACGAATGAAATTTCCCGCCGCCGGACCTTTGCGATCATCTCGCATCCCGACGCCGGCAAGACGACGCTGACCGAAAAGCTCCTGCTCTACGGCGGCGCGGTGCAGCTCGCCGGTTCCGTGACCGCGCGCAAACATCAGCGCGCCACGACGAGCGACTGGATGGAGCTTGAAAAGAAGCGCGGCATCTCGATCAGCTCCACCGTGCTGCAATTCGACTACGCCGGCTATCGCATCAACCTGCTCGACACGCCCGGTCACAAGGATTTTTCCGAGGACACCTATCGCGTGCTCACCGCCGTGGACGCCGTGGTGATGGTGATCGACGCCGGCAAAGGCATCGAGGCGCAGACGCGGAAACTCTTCGAGGTCTGCCGGCAGCGCGGCGTGCCGATCTTCACCTTCATGAACAAGTGCGACCGGCCCACGCGCGAGCCGCTCGCCCTGCTCGATGAGCTGGAAAAAGTTCTTGGCATCGGCGCGTTCCCGGTGAACTGGCCCATCGGCAACGGCGCGGAGTTTCAGGGCGTTTATGATCGTCAGACAAAAACGATGCACACGTTCGAGCGCGTCGTCGGTGGAAAATATCGCGCGCCGGTGTCCGTCGGCGGCCTGCACGATCCGGCGGTGCGTGGAAACTTGAGCGAGGCTGATTTCAATAAAACCGTCGAGGAGCTCGACATGCTCGAACTGGCTGGCGAGAGCTTCGACGAAAGCGAAGTGCTCGCGGGCCGGACCACGCCGGTCTTTTTCGGTAGCGGCGTGAACAACTTCGGCGTGCAACTGCTGCTCGATGGTTTTCTCAAACACGCACCCGGCCCGAAAGGGCGCACGGGCCGGATCGCGGGCGATAACTTCATCACGCCGGAAGATCCCGCGTTCTCTGGTTTCATTTTCAAAATTCAGGCGAACATGGATCCGCGCCACCGCGACCGCATCGCGTTCCTGCGCGTCTGCAGCGGCAAGTTCGAGCGCGACATGCAGGTGACCCATTCGCGCACCGGCAAAAAAGTTCGTCTCAGCAGCTCGCACAAGCTCTTCGGCAACGAACGCGAGACGGTGGACGAGGCGTATCCGGGCGATGTCATCGGCCTCGTCGGCCACGACGGCTTTGGCATCGGCGACACGCTCTCGACCGACGCGGGCATTGTTTACAAAGAAATCCCTCGCTTCACGCCGGAGAGTTTTTCCTATTTGCACAATCCGAACACGGCGAAATACAAACAATTCCGCCAAGGCCTGGACCAGTTGTTGCAGGAGGGCGTGATCCAGATTTTGCACCTGAAAGATTCCGCCACGAAAGTGCCGCTGCTGGCCGCCGTCGGCCCGCTGCAATTCGAGGTCGTGCAGTTCCGGCTCGAAAGCGAATACGGCGCGGAGTCGCGGCTGGAGGCGGCCCCGTGGACAGTGGTGCGCTGGCTGCCCGCGCATCTGCGCGAGGAGGATTTGGATTCGCTGCAACTGCCCACCGGCTCGAAGCTCGCCTACGACACCGACCAAAATCCCGTCGTGCTGTTTGCGAATGACTGGTCGGCGAATTATTTCCACCAGACGAATGCGAAAGTGCCGCTGACCAATCTGCCGCCGAGCAGTCTGACGGCCCAGGTGTAGCAGCCGAGGTGCGAGGCAGATTTTTCGGCGCGCCCCCGGAACCGTTCCAAAGCCCGCTGCCGTCGGCCGCCAAGTTTTAATAGATGTTCGCGGGGCAGTTGATAAATCTCCCGGCCTTCGACAACCCGCTCCGTGGGTCGGGTTGCTCACGCCTTCGGCTCCTCATCGGCGCAGAGGCTTTCTGGCAGCGCGGTCAATTCGCTCGGCGTGCTGCCCCGACGCCAGACGACCCGGCCATCTGCCAGGAGGGGGACGATCACGCCGTGCAATGAGCCGCGCAAAGTTTTCACGCGGTCGCCGGGTTTCAACTCGGCGGTCTGGCAAAGCGACTCCACGATCGCAATCATCGTTTCCCACGGGACAACACCGGCGGTGCAGTGCGCCACCACGGACATGACCTCGCGGCGGCGGTTGGTGGGCAGGTCGGCAAAGACTGCCGCGTTGATCTGGCGGGCGATATCCGCGAAGGTGTTGTCGTTGAAGAAAAGAAACGGTGCGCGGCGATGGCAGTGCCGGAGGAATTTTATTGTTTCACCGAGGGAGAGGACTTGTGCCTGCTTTTCTGCCCACTCGCCAGCGCACGCCGCCTGGGTCTCTCGATTAAAGCCGTGCTGCGCGCCTCCTCCTGCGCACGCTCCTCAGTTGAGGCCGACGACAAGCTCCCAACTCCGGTTTTTGAGAAAAGCGGCTCGGGTTTGTAGCGGTGATTGTTCGCCAGGACTTCCTCGAGGATGTCCTCGTCGGTCAGGTGTTCCAGCAGGTCCAATCTCAGTTTCATCGCCCATAAGCCAACTTTTAAGGACAACGATTCAAGCCCAGTTGTGCAGCGACGCTTCGTGGTGCTGGAGCCGTTCTCGTCTGGTGGGTGAACCATGTCGGGCCGGATGGTTGAACGGCCAGGCTGGTGTTGGAGCAACCCTACGCGCCCGGCCGCCCGGTTGACAAAAGCAAAACGGCCTGCGACAGGAAAGTCCGGTCAATCAACACTTGCCACGCCCGGCGTGGTATGCTTATTTGCCCGCACCTTGCAAGCGGAACTGGCCACATCTCGTTCAGTCTCGCCGGGCCGGATGGTTCTGGCCGGTTTGGTGGCTGCACTCGTTCTGTT
>CANMZY010000052.1:0-13125 GCA_947502425.1 Verrucomicrobiales bacterium | reverse complement strand
GTAGGCGGAAAGCGACTCGACGTATTTGCGCTGGCCCTCGGCGTAGATCGTGTCGAAGGCCAGCGACGATTTGCCCGAGCCGCTCAGGCCGGTGAAGACCACGAGACGGTCGCGCGGGATCGCGAGCGAGAGGTTCTTGAGATTGTGCTCGCGCGCGCCGCCGATTCTGATGAATTCAATCGCCATGTCTGTGAATTTTCCGATCTGACAATCGCGCAATCTTAGCGAAAGCGAAGGCGTAAGGAAAGAAGTTGTCGGGCGTGAGGGCCGTTATCCCGCAGATAATCATGGAATCACCCTCACGGTTTAATATGCTCGCGGCCGATGAACCGCTTTGAGGAAAAACTGGCCGCGCATGGATTACCGCTCCGCCGGGCAGGTTTGCAAACCCTGCAGATCAATGTCGGCCGAAAGTGCAACCAGGCCTGCCGCCATTGCCACGTAGATGCCGCGCCGTGGCGCACCGAGATGGTCGGCGAGGCCACGGCCCGCCGCATCGGCGCGTGGATCGAGCGCCACCGTCCGCCCATTGTGGACATCACCGGGGGCGCGCCGGAGATCAGCGAATTCTTCCGTTACTTCGTCGAGACGGCACGCGGAGCCGGCTGCCGCGTGCTCGACCGGAACAATCTCACCATCATCGAGGAGCCGGGCCACGAAGACCTGCCGAACTATCTTGCCGCGCATGATGTCGAAGTCATCGCCTCGCTGCCCTGCTACTCGGCGGCGAACGTCAACCAGCAGCGCGGCCAAGGCGTGTTCGAGAAAAGCATCACCGCGCTGAGGAAGTTAAACGCCGTCGGCTACGGAACGACCCGCCCCCTTCACCTCGTTTACAATCCGCTTGGCGCGAGCCTGCCCGGCCCGCAGGCCGAACTGGAAGCCGACTACAAGGAGGCCCTGGCGCGCGATTTCGGGATCGTGTTCAGCGGACTCTACTGCGTGACCAACCAGCCCATCGCGCGGTTCGCGGAAGATTTGCGCAAGCAGGGCCAGTGGGACGAGTATTTTGACCTGCTGGCGAACAGCTTCAATTCCGCAACCGTGGAAGGGCTGATGTGCCGGACGACCTTGAGCGTGGGCTATCAAGGCGAGCTGTATGACTGCGATTTTAATCAGATGCTTGATCTGCGATTGAAAAACGGCGCCCCGCTTTTCTTGTGGGACGTGACGCCGGAAGCCCTGGAGAACCGCTCCATTCTGACCGGGATGCATTGCCTGGCCTGCACAGCAGGCGGCGGAAGCAGTTGCACCGGCGCTCTCAACACGATGGAAAACGCCACTTCACTCCATGACGCTTAAAATTGCCGCAGCCCTGTTTGTTTTTCTCGGCGGGTTCGCGGTCATGATTCTGGAAATCATCGGCGCGCGTTACCTGGCGAAGGATTTCGGCGGATCGTTTTATGTCTGGATCAGCCAGATTGGCGTCATCCTCATCGCGCTCGCCCTGGGCTACGCCATCGGCGGCGCACTGGGCGACCGTTACCAGCGGGCCGGATTTCTGGCCGCTCCCCTGGCCGTGGCCGGATTGTTCATCTGCTTCATCCCCAATTTCACCCCGCGTTTGATCGAGACCATCATCCTGCGTCATCCGGCCGACCAACCGGTTCCGGTGCTCTGGCAAAAGCTCGATCCGGTGCTGGGCAGCGCGCTGGTGTTTTTTCTGCCCTGCTTCATCCTGGCGATCCTCGCGCCCTACATGATCCGCGTCACCGCGCGGAAACTGGAGCAGGTCGGCACCATCAGCGGCCTGATCTATGCGGCCAGCACGGTCGGGAGCATCGCGGGCGTTTTTGCCTCCGGTTACGTCTTCATTGATTATTTCTCGGTCACGGCCATCTTCCGGGGCACGGGAGTTCTGACCCTCTTTCTGGCCGGACTCAGCCTGGTGATGGATGCCGGGCTGCGGAGAAATAAAAACCCATGACACGCGCGATCTCATCCGGGCGTGTTCCGATCCGAAGCTCTCCATGAAAACCACCCTGCTCCTCCGGGCCGCCTGCCTCGCGGCCGCCCTCGCCTGCGCCAACGCCCCGGCCGCCATCATCTACGAGCGCATCTCCGCCTATCACCGCGTCCGGGTGATCGACGACCAGGGCGTGCGAACCCTCAGCTTCAACAATTCGCAGGAATCGAGAATGTCCCTGGCCAATCCGCTCCGGGGACATTTTCAATACACGGAATATTTCCAAATGCCCTGGGTTTGGAATCGCGACGTGAAGCGCGTGCTCATGGCGGGACTGGGCGGCGGCAGCACCCAGCGCGCCTACCAGCATTACGCGACCAACGTGACTGTCCACACCGTCGAACTGGACCCGGTCGTGGTCTCGGTGGCGGAGAAATATTTTGGTGTGACCGAAACTGCCCGGCACCAGATTTTCACCGATGATGCCCGCGTCTTTCTCCGGCGGACCACCAACACCTACGACGTGATCCTCATGGACGCCTACTCCACGACCCGTTACGGCTCGTCCCTGCCGCCGCATCTGACGACGAAGGAATTCTTCACCATCGCCAGCCAGCATCTCGGGACCAACGGCGTCCTGGCCTACAATGTCATCGGGCAGATCGACGGCTGGAGGGCGAACGTCATCGGCGCCTTGTACCGCACGATGAAGGAAGTGTTTCCCCAGGTTTATCTTTTCCCCGCCGAGGACAGCCAGAATGTGGTGATGATCGGCACCAAGTCGAAGGTGCTGTTCGATCTCGCGCGGGTGCGGGCGGAAGGGGAAATCCTCACCCGCTCCGGCACGATACGGCATCCGGCCTTCAATAACCGCCTGCGGTTCTTCTCCAACAAGCCGCCTGCGGCCGCGTCCCGCTCGCCGGTGCTCACCGATGATTTCGCGCCCATCGAAAGCCTGCTGAACGGCGGCCAATGACCGCCACCAGCGGGGTGGAACCGGTCACGCTGCGACGAGTGGCTACCCGACGGCGAGCAGCTCGACGTCGAAGACCAGGGTCGAGTTCGGCGGGATGGCACCCGGATAACCGGCGCGGCCATAGGCGAGTTCCGCCGGAATGGTGAGCTTCACCTTGTCGCCGACTTTCATGGTGGCGACGCCGGCATCCCAGCCCGCGATGACCTGCCCCGCGCCGAGCACGAAGGTGAACGGTTCGTTGCGATCCACGGAGCTGTCGAACTTCCCGCCGTCCGTGAACCAGCCGGTGTAGTGAACAGTCACGGACTGCCCCTTCTTCGGCGAGGCGCCGGCGCCGGTGGTGAGTTTTTCGATTTTCAATTCAGTTGCAGACATGGCGAAGTCTCATCACGACGCGCACTGCGGGTCAATACTGTGAATTTTCCAGCGCAAAAAAATTCACATGGCCGGCAAATCCACCTTGAAGGCCGGCTCGGTGGGAAACCCAAGGAACCGGTCGGCCTGCTCGGTGAACCGCTCCACTTCGTCGGTCACGTAGGGAAAGATTTTCCCGGCGCGACGGCGGCGGGTGTTGAGGAGGCGGAGGCGGCCGAGTTCCTCGCGGACGAACCGCGCACAGCTTTCCGCCGAGTCCACCAGCGCCACCTTCGGCCCCACCACCTCGCGCAGCGCCGTCTTCAGCAGCGGATAGTGGGTGCATCCGAGCACCAGCGTGTCGATGCGGCGGCGCAGGAGCGGGGCGAGATAATCCTTCAAGATCAGGCGCGTGATGGGGTCGTTCACGCGGCCTTCCTCGACGAGCGGGACAAGCAGCGGACAGGCGCGGGCGAAGAGCTGCGCGTTGTCGCGCCCGGCGTGGATGCCCAGCGTGTAGGCCTGGCTGCGGACGGTGGCGGCCGTGCCGATGACGCCGATGCGGCCGGTGCGGGTCTGCTCCAAGGCCGCGCGCACGCCCGGCAGAATCACGCCGATGACCGGCACGGGAAAGCTGCGCTGGAGAGTGCTCAACGCCCAGGCGGACGCGGTGTTACAGGCCACGACCACGGCCTTCACGTTTTGCGTGAGCAGAAACCGGGTGTCCTCGAGGGCGTAACGAATGACGGTGTTCGGCGACTTGGTGCCGTAGGGCACGCGCGCGGTGTCGCCGAGATAAACGAGGTCCTCGTGCGGCAAGGTGCGATGGATTTCGCGCGCCACGGTCAGCCCGCCGATGCCGCTGTCGAAAATGCCGATGGGCAGTTCACGGGATTTCGCGGGCGGGATTTGGGAGGGGGCGCTCATGGCTCGACTTGTTTCTGGTAGGACTTCACGCCATCAACAATGGCGGCGGCCATCTGCTTGCGCCAGGCCGGGTCGTAAATTTTTCGCGCCTCGGACGGACTGGACATGAAGCCGCCTTCGATGAGCACGGCGGGCATTTCCGCCGCGCGGAGGACGGCGAAGCGCGCGCGCCGCACGCCGCGATCCACCAGGCCAGTGCGGCTGACGATGGATTTTTGCATTTGGTGGGCGAGCAGCATGTTTTTGTCGTTCTGCAAATTTCCGGCGGAGGAGCCGGCGCTGGCCCCCTCGCCGCGCGCGTTGGTGGAGCTGGTCTTCGCGGGCGTCAGGCAATAGACCTCCACGCCCCTGGTTTCCTCGCTCGTCCGACCGCCGGAATTGAAGTGGAGGCTGAGAAACAAATCCGCGCCGCGCCGGCGGGCCAGGTCGGGGCGGTTGGGCAGTTCGACAAACGAATCGGAGTTGCGCGTGATCGAAGGATTGAAGCCGCCCTTGGCGAGCTGGGCGGCGAGTTCCTTGGCGAGGAGGAGCGTGTATTTTTTCTCCTGTTCGCGGCCCTCCTGGTTGCCCGGGTCCTTGCCGCCGTGGCCGGCGTCGATGACGATGTTCTGGACGCGCTGGCCGGCGCGCAGCTTTTTCGGAAACAGGACCGGCTGCAGCACCGTGGTCACATCGACCGGCGTGACATGAAGCAAGCCGTGGCGCGCGGCGACGGGGGCGGAGAGCCAGACGTTCACGCCGTTGAGGGAGATTTTTCGCTGATCGACGGTGAAAACCACGCGCGACCAACGGCTGGTGATCTGCAGCTCAGTTTTGGAAATCCATTTCGGCTGGAGCGAGACGCCCCGCGCCCAGTCTTCGAGCCGCACATAGTCGTGACCGGCGATCGAGACGCGGGGCAGGCGGGCCAAGGCGGTCTGCGCGGACGCGGCCAGCGCGGCGATGGACAGGAACAGAATAGCGATGGCGATTTTCAAGGACGCGCGCAAGATGCCCGGAGGCACGGGACGGGCGCGAGGAAAATGTTTCACGCGACGAATGACGATTTTGTATCGGAAAATCGGGGAAAACCGTTGACGGTGCCATGACCGGTACCTAGATTGGCGCGCATCTTTTTTGATGCTGAAATTTTAACGCCAACCTGACTGAACAATCCTGACATGACCACCCCGGCCACCTCCAAAGGACTCGAAGGCGTCGTCGCCGCCAGCACCCGCCTCAGCGATGTTCGCGGCAACATCGGCCAGTTGATTTACTGCGGCTACGACATCGACGAACTCGCCGGCCGGGTGAGCTACGAGGAGGTTGTCCATTTGCTCCACCACAATCATCTGCCCAACGGCGGC
This sequence comes from Verrucomicrobiales bacterium, assembly GCA_947502425.1. Classification (GTDB taxonomy): domain Bacteria; phylum Verrucomicrobiota; class Verrucomicrobiia; order Limisphaerales; family SIBH01; genus SIBH01. The sequence goes on along the minus strand of CANMZY010000052.1, from coordinate 7,616 downwards.
GAGCTGGAGGAACTGAAGAGCGCGCTCGCGGCATATCGCGAAATCCCCAAGGGCGTGCTCGACATCATCAAGAAATTTCCCAAGACCACGCCGCCGATGCACGCCATCCGCACAGCGGTCTCCGCGCTGGGATGCTTCGACACCACCTGCGACGACGACTCGATGGACGCGCAGCGCCGCAAGGCCCGCCGGCTCATCGCGCAAATTCCAGTTGTCACCGCCTACTTCCACCGGCATCGCCAGAAGAAGGAACTCATCCACCCCGACCCGACGCTCGGCGAGGCGGCAAATTTTCTCTACATGATCAACGGCGAGAAGCCGACCAACGAAATGGTGAGCACGATGGACATGTGCTACGTGCTGCACGCGGACCACGGCATGAACGCCTCGACCTTCAGCGCGCGCGTGACCATCGCGACGTTGAGCGACATGTATTCGGCCATCACCACCGCCATCGGCACGCTCAAAGGCCCGCTCCACGGCGGCGCGAACGAGGGCGTGATCAAGATGCTCAAGGAGATCGGCTCGCTAGAACTGGTGGACGCCTACATTGATGACGCGCTCGCGCAGAAGAAAAAGATCATGGGCATCGGCCACCGCGTTTACAAGGTGCTCGACCCGCGCGCGCCGCACCTCAAGCGCATGGCGCAGATTCTTTCCGCCAAGCTCGGCGATCCGAAGTGGATCCAGATGAGCGAGCGTATCGCCGACCTGATGCTCCAAAAGAAGAGCCTGAACGCCAACGTCGATTTCTATTCCGCCACCGTCTATTACTCGCTGGGCATCCCGACCGACCTCTTCACTCCGATCTTCGCCATCGCCCGCACCAGCGGCTGGACGGCGCACGTCCTCGAACAGCTCGCCGACAACCGACTCATCCGACCGCAGTCCGTTTACACCGGACCGGTCGGCTTGAAGGTCACGCCGCTCGATCAGCGTTAAACAATACTGGCCGCCGCCAATTCAGCGCGGCGGCGATTCATGCCCCATCCATTTTTTCAATGAACATTCACGAATACCAGGCCAAGCAACTTCTCTCCCAATACGGCGTCGCCGTCCCTGCCGGCGAACCCTGCCAGACGGTTGATCAGGCCAAAGCTGCGGCAGAAAAACTTTTTGCCGCCGGCCATAAGCTGGCCGTCATCAAGTCGCAAATCCACGCGGGCGGACGCGGCAAGGGCACGTTCAAGCACGGCTTCCAAGGCGGCGTGAAGCTTGCCAAGTCCGTGGCCGACGCGGTGACTTACGCCGACAACATGCTTGGCAAGACGCTCGTCACGAAACAGACCGGCCCCGATGGCCGCGTGGTCAGCACCGTGCTCATCGCGGCGGCGGAGGACATCAAGAAGGAATTTTATCTCGCCGTGCTGCTCGACCGCGCCAATTCGCTTCCGCTCATCATGGCCAGCACCGAGGGCGGCGTAGACATCGAGGAAGTCGCCGAGAAACATCCGGAAAAGATCATCAAGGAGCACATCGATCCTTCGATGGGCTTCCAGCCATGGCAGGGCCGCAAGATCGCCGCCGCGCTCGGCCTCAAGGGCGACCTCGCCGGCCAGGCCGCGAAAATGTTCGCTGGTGTTTACAAGACGTGGTGGGAGTGCGACGCCTCGATGGTGGAAATCAATCCCCTCTGCATCTGCGTCGGCGCGGACGGCAAGGAGAAGCTCGTCGCCGTGGACGCGAAGATCGGCCTCGATGACAACGCGCTCTACCGCCACAAGAACATCCAGGAGATGCGCGACCTCGCCGAGGAGGCGCCGCTGGAAATCGAGGCGAGCAAGTTCAATCTGAACTACATCAAGCTCGACGGCTCCATCGCCTGCCTGGTCAACGGCGCAGGCCTCGCCATGTCCACGATGGACATCATCCAGCATTACGGCGGCAACCCGGCGAACTTCCTCGACGTGGGCGGCGGGGCGAGCAAGGAACAGGTTACGGCGGCGTTCAAAATCATTTTGAGCGATCCCCATGTGAAGGGAATTCTCGTCAATATTTTCGGCGGCATCATGGATTGCAATGTCATCGCCACCGGCATCGTTGCCGCCGTGAAGGAGACCGGGCTGAAACTCCCGCTCGTCGTCCGCCTGGAAGGCAACAACGTCGCCGCCGGCAAAAAGACTTTGGCCGAGTCCGGTCTCACGCTCATCACCGGCGACTCGATGGCCGATGCGGCGCAGAAGGTAGTGAAAGCGGTTGGCCAGTAAATATTTCCATGCTCAAAGTCACCGAAATCGCCTTCACCTACTATCCCGTTACCGACATGGCGCGGGCGTTTTACGAAGGCGTGATCGGCCTCAAGCCCACGATGGTCGGCGGCGAACCCGGCAGCATGCAGTGGACGGAATACGACATCGCCAGCGGAACGCTCTCGCTCGGCGCAGGTGCCCCGGACTGGAAACCGACCGAAACCGGCTGCTCGGTCGGCCTGGAGATGGAAGATTTCGCCGGGGCCATCGCGCACCTGAAGGCAAACGGCGTGAAGTTCAAGATGGAAGCCTTTCTCACGCCCGTCTGCAAAATGGCGTTTATCTAAGACACCGAGAGCAATTTGATTTGCATTCACAAGCGCCACGCCAAGTAAATCTATGCCGCAAAAGCCCGCCAACGAACCGATGGTCTTGCAGGAAATTTCGCCAGCCTACGGCCTGGCTGCTGACGGGGATGTTGATTTGTCATTGTTGAAAGACAGTCTGGCGAAAACGCCGTGGGAACGGATGCAGGCCAACGATGACGCATTGAATTTTGCCGAGTCGTTGCGCGCGGCAATGAAGAGGCGAAATGCAAAATCTTAGCGAACTGACGGGCAAATTAATTGTGGGGCAGGTTGAGTTCGTTCTGGTCGGCGGATTTGCGGCAGTGGCGCACGGGGTTACGCTCGTCACGCGCGACGTGGATATTTGCTGCCGGTTCAGCGAAACAAACCTGATGCGGATTCAGAAGGCGCTGGCCGGTTTGCATCCGGTGCATCGTTCCCGAACAGATCTGGCGTTGGCCCTCACGCCGGAACAGTGCGCGGGTCTGCGAAATTTGTATTTGAAGACGGACTTGGGAATCATTGACTGTCTTGGCGAAATTCTCGGTGTCGGTGGCTTTGATGAAGTCACCAGAAAAAGTGTGGAATTGGAATTGCCCGCCGGCATCTGCCGGGTGCTGGACATTGACGCGCTGATTTGCGCGAAAGAAGCGATGAACCGCGACCATGACCGGATCACAGTAAAACATTTGAAAGAGATCAAGAAGCAGCTGAACCAAAAATAATTTATCATGGCCATCCTCGTAAAACCCGACACCAAACTTCTCATCCAGGGCATCACCGGCGAATTCGGTGCGCGCCACGCTAGGCTCTCCATCGACTACGGCACGCAGGTCGTCGCGGGCGTCACGCCCGGCAAGGGCGGGCAGTTCTTCGAGCACGCGGGCGCGAAAGTGCCCATCTTCGACACCGTCGCCGAGGCGGTGAAGCAGACCGGCGCCACGGCGAGCGCGGTGTTTGTGCCCCCACCCTTTGCCGCCGATGCGATTCTCGAAGGTGTCGATGCCGAACTCGATCTGGTCGTCGCCATCACCGAGGGCATTCCGGTGCGCGACATGGTGCGCGCCAAGCAGGCAATGGTCGGCAGCAAGACGCGCCTCATCGGTCCGAACTGCCCCGGCATCGTGACGCCCGGCACCGGCCCGGATTCGCACGGCGGCTGCCGCATCGGCATCGCGCCCGGCTACATTCACAAGAAGGGCAACATCGGCGTCGTCTCGCGCAGCGGCACCTTGACCTACGAGGCGGTCTGGCAACTCACTTCGCGCGGCGTTGGCCAATCGACCTGCGTCGGCATCGGCGGCGATCCGGTCAACGGCACCTCACACCTCGATGTCATCAAGCTTTTCAACGACGACCCGGAAACGCACGGCATCATCATGATTGGCGAAATCGGCGGCAGCGCCGAAGAGGAGGCCGCCGCGTGGATCAAGGCGAACTGCAAGAAACCCGTGGCCGGATTCATCGCGGGCGCGACCGCGCCGCCAGGCCGCCGCATGGGCCACGCCGGCGCCATCGTCAGCGGCGGCAAGGGCACAGCGGCCGCGAAGATCGCCGCCTTCCAGGACGCCGGCATCGGCATCGCGCAGACGCCGAGCGAGATGGCCGACACGCTTTTGAAGATGATGTGAGCGTGGTGCGTAGTGGTTCGATGGTCACGCACCAAGAACCACGCTCCACGCCCCCCCAATCCCCATGGCCCTGCTCAACTTCATCCTGAATCTCGCCGCGCTGCTGCTCTGGCTCGGCTGGCGTTCCCGGAGCGTTGATTCGCCGGCCCGGCCCGCCGGCATTGCGCTGATCTCCACCTTGAAGAAGGCCGGACCGGCCGGCGGACGGATTTGGATGTTTGCACTGGCGCTCGGCGCACTGCTGTTCCTGCGCGCGCTGCTCTATTGGCAGATCGGCCCGGCGCTGGACTGGACTTTCGGCCTGTCGCTGGAAGCGGCCTCGCTTTCGTTCAAGAGCACGATCTTCGCGCGAATGCTGCTTTTCTCGTTCCTCAGTTTCGGCGCGTTCCTCGCCGGCTTTTATTTCTGGCTGCTGCTGCTCTCGGCAGTGAACCAGCAGACGGCGGACACTGATCCCTGGCAAAGCCTGGTGCGTGCCCATCTCGGACGGCTGGACCGCCGGCCCGCCGCGCTGAAATTTTTTCTGCCCGTGCTGCTCACGGCGCTGCTCTGGCTGTGGCTCGGTCCGTTGCTGACGTGGCTGGAGATCAACCCGCCGGCGAAATCTTTTGGCCACGTCGCGCAACAATCCGTCGTCATCGGCCTGGGAGCGATGCTGGTCTGGAAACCTCTGCTCGCCGCCGTGCTGCTGCTGCACACGCTGGCCAGCTACGTTTACCTCGGCAACACGCCGTTCTGGAGCTTCATCAGCGTCACGGCACGACAGTTGTTGCGTCCGCTCCACGGGCTGCCGCTCCATGCAGGCAAGGTGGATTTCGCGCCGTTGGCCGGGATCGCGCTGGTGTTCTTGATTGCGGAACTGGCCGGTCGCGCGCTGCCGTGGCTTTACCCCCGGCTGCCGTTTTAATCCCCGCCAATCCCCTTCCCTCCGCCGCTTTCGCCGCAGTTTCCCGACGTTTTTCAGGAGCCAAACTTTCCATTTTGTCAGACGGTCTTTGTCCCACCCCGCCACGTAGGCTGGATCACAAATGAAAGGCTCATTATGAACAAAGAACAATTGGAACTCGGCTTCAACGCGGCGCAGAACCTCCCCCTGCCCGCCCGCCCGCCGCGCCGCCTGACCCGCGCCCGCTGGTGGTTCGAGCAGATGCACTCGGTAGTGGACCGGGCGTTCGACTGGTCGGCAGCCCCCGCCCCGCGCCCGGAACAGATCTACCTCACGCTCGCGCGGGGCCGCTGATTGGCCGCCTGGCCAGCCGGTCGGCCGGGTTTTGGACTTTGCATCATGCCGCCGGTAGCGTAGAAATTCCGCTCCGCTGCGGCGGATGACATGAAAACCGAAGTCGAAATCTACGATACGACCCTGCGCGACGGCAGCCAGGGCGAAGGCATCAATTTCTCGGTCGCGGACAAGCTCCGCATCGCTGAGAAACTCGATGCCTTCGGAGTTCATTACATCGAAGGCGGCTGGCCAGGCAGCAACCCGAAGGACATCGAGTTCTTCGCCCAGGCCAAACGGAAAAAATTCAAGAACGCCCGGCTTGCGGCCTTCGGCTCGACGCGGAAGAAGGCCACGCCTGTCGAGCAGGACGATCAGGTGCGCCTGCTCATCGAAGCGACCACGCCCGTGGTGACGATTTACGGCAAGACTTCGCTCCTGCATGTGAAGGAGGTTCTGCGCTGCACGCCCGGTGAAAATCTGGCGATGATCGGTGACACCGTGCGATACCTGAAAGATCACGGGAAGTTTGTCATCTACGACGCCGAACATGCTTTCGACGGCTACAAGCTCGACGCGGAATACGCGCTCACCACCTGGCAGGCGGCGGAAAAAGCGGGCGCGGATCTTGTCGTGCTTTGCGATACGAACGGCGGTTGTCTGCCCTCGGAAATCACCGCCATCACGAAGGCCGCCATCGGTATATTAAATTGCAAAGTGGGCATTCACACGCACGACGACATCGGTCTCGGCGTCGCAAATGCACTGGCATCATTGGATGCCGGTGCGGTGCATGTGCAGGGCACCATCAACGGCTACGGCGAGCGCACCGGCAATTGCAATCTCACGAGCGTCATCCCCTGCGTTGCGCTCAAGCAGAAAAAATCCTGCGTGCCGGCGAAGTCCCTGGCAAAGCTCAAGGAGCTTTCCATGTTCGTGGACGAAGTGGCGAACCTGCGTCATAACCCGCGTCTGCCGTGGGTCGGTGCTTCCGCGTTCGCGCACAAGGGTGGCGCGCACGTCAACGCTGTGCAGAAACTCGCGTCCAGCTACGAGCACATCAATCCCGAACTCGTCGGCAACGAGCGCAACATTCTCATCAGCGATCTTTCCGGCCGCAGCAACATTGTCATCAAGGCGCAGGAACTTGGTTTTAAGATTACAAACGATACACCGGAGTTGCGCCAAATTCTCGACACCATCAAGCAGCGTGAGCACGAAGGTTTCGAGTTTGAGGCCGCCGAAGCTTCGATGGCGCTCATCATCCGTGGCATCCTTGATCACAATCCGGCATTGATGTTCACGGTGGAGAAATATCACGTCTCCATGCGTCGCGATGCGAAGCAATCAGTTTGCAAAGCCACCGTGCGCGTGCGCGTCGGCAAAAAAGTTCACGGTGAAGCCTCCCAAGGCGACGGCCCGGTGAATGCACTCGACTCCGCGCTGCGCGCCGCGCTGGCGAAATCGTTTCCGAAGCTTAAAAAAATCACGCTTACGGATTACAAGGTGCGCATCCTCGACGGCGTGGCTGGCACGGCGGCCAAGACCCGCGTGCTCATCGAATCCAGCGACGGTCAACGCGAATGGGGCACCGTCGGTGTGAGCGAGAATATCATCGAGGCCAGCCTGCAGGCGCTGGTGGATTCGATGGAATACGCGCTGATGAAGAAATGATTTTCAATCATCGAACATTTAACGCCCAACATCCAACTCTGCGGCCATCATTGTGTGTTCAATGCTGAATGTTGAGCGTTGAATGTTTTCCCCTTGATTATGTCTGAAATTCCCAAAGCCTACGAGCCGCAGTCCGTGGAGGACAAATGGTATGACTTCTGGGTGAAGCAGGGCTGCTTCACCGCCGACCCCGCGCGCGTCACCGACGAGCGCCCGGCCTACTCCATCGTCATCCCGCCGCCGAATGTCACGGGCATGCTCCACATGGGGCACGTGCTCAACAACACCATCCAGGACATCCTCGCTCGCAAGGCGCGGATGGACGGCAAGGAAGTTCTCTGGCTGCCCGGCACCGATCACGCGGGCATCGCCACGCAGGTGCAGGTGGAGAAGGCGCTGAAGAAAGAGGAGCGCCTGACCAAATACGATCTCGGTCGCGAGAAGTTTTTGGAGCGCGTCTGGTCGTGGAAAGAAAAGCACGGCGGCATCATCATCAATCAGCTCAAGAAGCTCGGCTGCTCGTGCGACTGGACCCGCGAACGCTTCACGATGGACC
>CANMZY010000051.1:0-13270 GCA_947502425.1 Verrucomicrobiales bacterium | reverse complement strand
CGACAAATTATTCCTGGCCAACGGCGACCGTATCGAGAAGAACCGCCGCGTCGGCAATTCCTTCTTCCAGTCGGACCACTTCACCGACCTGCCCGGACTCGCCGCCAAACTCAAGGGCGCCGATCCGCTGGCGAAGTTCCTCACGGAAAAACTCAGCGCCGAAACCCGCACCCTGCTCGGCGCGGGCGATTCGCCGGGACTCCGCAAGGCTCTGGCCGCCGACCTGAACCTGCTGATCGACGGCCCGGAGATGATCTTCACCAACGACCGTTTCCAGAACGTGAAGCTCTCCGAATACGTCCAGCAGTTCATCGTGGAAAATCCCCAGAGCCACACCCGCGTGCGCCTGAACCGCCTGCTGCTCGAAGAGGCCTTCCCCAAGGAATTCTCCAAGAGCCAGGGCGGCGTTTATCCCGACCGCGAAATCCAGACGCCCACGGTGCGGGACTCCGAGATTTGCTTCGCCGAATACATGGCCGACGCCACGCGCCGCATTGAACACGACACCCGCTTCCCCAACGAGCCGCGCCAGATCAAGCCCGGCGAAGACGTTCGCCGCGTCCGGGACGGCAACAACGAGCGCGTGCAGGTCTCCGGCCAGGTCGCCGTCATGGCCATCAACGGCCTGCTCACCAAGGTCATCTTCGACAAGAATACGAACAATAGTTTCTACGTGGAAGAAAGCTTCCCGCTCGACTGGATGTATCCGCACCTCTCGCCCTACGGCATCATCATGAAGATCAACCGCCAGCCCCTGCGCGAGATCGACCAGACGATGGTGGACAAGGACCACGACTTCTGGAGCCAGTTTTCCCAGCGCCTGATCGGCAACTGGATCACCTACGACACGCCCCTCTCCAACATCTGCGATTTCGCCGAGCACCTCTACGTCCGGCACGATTACAAGGATTTCAAGGGCGACACGAAGTTCATCCGCGATGACGACGGCCAGAAGGCCTTCTCCAAGCTCCGCAGCTCCATCGCCGGCGTGTATCAGTGGCGCCTGAGCGACTGCACGGCCAAGCTCACCGCGCTCGCCAGCAAACCCGCTGCCGAACAGCAGGCCCTGGCGGGCGAGCGCAACCGGCTGATCCTCGAACAGCAGCGCATGTTGAAGGAGGCCGAGTTCGCCTTCAAACAAGCCTACGCCTTCTGCCCCTACAGCCCGGAAGCCCTCTACCGCTACGTCAACCTCCTGCTCGGCTCCAACCGCATCGAGGACGCCTGGCGGCTCGCCGTCACCTCGCAAAAGCTCGACCCCTACAACGGACAACTCGAAGGCCTCGTTAAGCAACTCGACGGCATGAGAGCCCGCGTCGCCGCCGCCCAGACCGCGCCCACCCCCGTGGCGATCTCGCAACTGGTCAAGCTGGAAGCCGAGTATCGCGCCAACCCCAACAACATTTCCAACGCCGTGCAACTCGCCATCAAACTGGCGGAACAGGGCCTCAGCCAGACCAATCGCGTCCTAGAAATTGCCAACCGGATTGTCGCCAACCCCAAGGCCGACGCCGCCACCATCAATTTCACCGTCCAGATTTACCAGCAGTTGCAGGTCTATCCCGGGATGGAGATCGCCCTCACCCGGCTGGCCACCCTCACCTCGTTGCCCGAGGACTGGATGAACGTCGTCGCCATTCAGGCCTTTTTGAACCGGCCGCAGCAGGCGATCAGTTCGCTCAAACAAACGCTCGCGCTCAACGCCCAGCGGCTCAAGGCCGATCCCAAGGCCGCCAACCTCGCCACCAATCTCGCCACGGATCCCCGGCTCGCCAGCCTCCGCACCCTAGCCGAATTCCAGCAGATCCTCGCCACCAACCGGTAGCCGGAAAGCCGGCTTCGTAGCGGCCGGCGTCCCGCCTGCCGTGGAGGGAGCGCGTCCCGCCGCCCGGATAAAACGCCACGCAGTCCACCGCGCATCCTGCCCCCAAAAACGCCCATAAACTCCCTACACCCCTCCGCCGGGCGGGACGCACCGGCTCTACAGCAGGCGTGACGCCCGCCGCCACCTGGCCTCGCTCCGTTGGAGTGCAAGCTTCAGCTTGTTCCGGCCTTCTCCCCCTTCGCGGTTGATCCGGCATCGGACGAATGGGCGCTTTTCCCCGGAGTGAACAGTCGCGGATTGAGCAGTTGCCCCGCGCGCAGGCTTTGTATATTTTTCGTCCCCCTTGCACGGGGACTAGCATAATGAAAATGAACGACAACGCAGTGGAACCGAACGAAGACGCGCCCGAAATCACCGGCGAGACCGGCGCGTTCACCGAACCGCCCGAGGCTCCGGACGCGGAAATCACGGAGCTGAAAAACCAGGCCCCCCAGCTCCAGGACCAGTTGCTCCGGGTCAGCGCCGACTTCGACAATTACAAAAAACGCGCCGCGCGCGAACGGCAGGAGGCGATCAAGTACGCGCAGGAATCGCTCCTGCAACGACTCATCCCCGTGCTCGACAATTTCGACATGGCCCAGGCCGCCGGCCAGGCGCAGAACACCACCCTCCAATCGCTCCAGGCCGGCGTCGCGATGGTGCAGCAACAGTTGAAATCCGTGCTCAACGAGGCCGGCCTCGAGGAACTCGACGCCACCGGCAAACCCTTCGACCCAAACCTGCACGAGGCGCTCGCGCAGGAAGAATCGGCGGACGTGGCCGAGGGCCACGTCCTGCGCCAGACGCGCAAAGGCTACAAGCTCCGCGACCGCCTCCTCCGCCCGGCCAGCGTGGTCGTAGCCCGGCCGCCGGCCCCTTGATTTTCACCCACGATGTCCAAGCGAGATTATTACACGGTGCTCGAGGTCGAACGCGGCGCGAACGACGAGGAAATCAAGAAGGCCTACCGCAAGCTGGCCATCAAGTTTCATCCGGACAAAAACCCCGGGGACCATGCCGCCGAGGAAAAATTCAAGGAGCTGGGCGAGGCCTACGAGGCGGTGAGCGATCCCGAAAAGCGCGCCGCCTATGACCAGTATGGCCACGCGGCCTTCGATCCCCGGCGGCGCGGCGGTGCCGGCCGGCCCGGCGGCGGCGGCGGCTTCCACGATCCGTTCGACATCTTCCGCGAAGTCTTCAGCCAGGGCGGCAACGGCGGGAGCATTTTTGAAAACCTTTTCGGCGGCGAACGCCCGGACCCGACCCGCCCGCAGCGCGGCGCGGATTTGCGCTACGACATGGAGATCACCTTCGAGGAGGCGGCCCACGGCTGCGAGAAGGAGATCACCGTCACCAAGCTCGACGTCTGCGAACCCTGCCAGGGCAGCGGCGCGGAGGGCGATTCCAAGCTCAAGACCTGCGCCACCTGCGGCGGGCGCGGCCAGGTGATTTCCTCCCGCGGCATTTTCAGCATCGCCCAGACCTGCTCGCGCTGCGAAGGCGCGGGGCGCACCATCGAGAAGCCGTGCCGCACCTGTCACGGCAGCGGCCAGCGCGAGCGCGCCACCAAGATCAAACTGAAAATCCCGCCCGGCGTGGACACCGGCGCGCGGCTCCGCTCCTCCGGCAACGGCGAGGCCGGCCGGCGCGGCGGCCCGGTGGGCGACCTCTACGTGGTGCTGCACGTCAAGGCACACGAGATTTTCCAGCGCGACGGCGACGACCTCATCTGCGAAGTCCCGATCAGCTTCACCCAGGCCGCGCTCGGCGGGGAAATGGAAGTGCCCACCCTGACCGGCCCGGCCCAGATCAAGATCGCCGCCGGCACGCAGACCGGCACGCTCTTCCGCCTCAAGGGCCGGGGCGTGCGCAACGTCCATGGTCACGGCACGGGCGACCTGCATGTGCGCGTCGCCATTGAGGTGCCCACGCAACTCAACGCCGAGCAGCGCGCGAAACTGCTGGAGTTCGACCAGCTTTGCGACGCGAACGTGAACCCGATCAGCCAAGGATTTTTCGAGAAGGCGAAGAGCTTCTTCCGCTGACGGGAGGCCCGGGCTGAAACCACGCGGCCCCCGGTTGAAAATATTGGTGCTCGTCCCCGGCCGCACCCTTCGTGGTTTGAACTGAACTGCGCCGGTTGCTCCGTGGCTCTCCCTTGCGGAAGGCAAATTTTCACCGCCGATAATTTACGTCGGTCAAAATGCGCTGCATGGACTGCTGCTGTTCCTGCATGAGCGCCTGCATGGCCTGCGACTTCTGCTCGGCGGTGAGCGCGCCGTTCGCGGCGATGGCCTGCTGGCGCTGCTGCTGGGACTGGTTGAGCTGGTAAAACGAAGTGACGGCCTTGGCATTCATGCCATACTGCTGCGCCATCGTCTGCGCCTGGCGATAGAGCGGATCCTTCATCTGCAGATAAGCCTGGTAACGACCGGCGGGCAGCACCTCCTGCACGGCTTGGTCGCGCTGCCGCTCGTGCTCCTCGCGCTGCTTGGAGCTGAGGGCCTCCGGCCCGCCGTAGTTCATCTGCACCGGGTGGTCAATGAGGTCAATCGCCCGAAAAATTTTCCGGAACTCCTCGGGCGTGGCCTCGAAGCCGCGCAGGTTCTGCCGCAACTGCTGCGAGTTGTGCGAGTAGCGCAGCAGGAACTCCTCCATTTCGTCCGGCGTGAAAATTTTCGCAAGATCGGTGCGGGTCTGGTTCCGCATCCTGGCCAGTTCCACCGTGTCCATCGGCTGGCCCCCGTTGATCTGGGCCATGTAATAGGACTGGTGCCGCTCCATCGAGCGCGCGCAGACTTCCTGGGCGGTGTTGTAGGCCTCGGCGTTCAGCGCACCAAGCACCGGGCCGGTCAGGCGAACGCCGCCGCTGCTCAGGGGCAGAATCTTCATCGTCTCGTCCCAGTTCGCGCCGAGCAGCCGGGTGAACAGCGCGCGCCGTTCCTCCTCGAAATGATTCGGCACGCCCGTCTGCGGAATGACGCCGCCGAACGTCCCCATGTAGGACTCCGCCCGCCACCACGGCAGATCGTTGGTGATGGCGTCCTGCAGCCGCTTCTTGTCGAACAGCTCGTTCACGTCCGCCACAATGATGTGCCGCACGCGCTCCTCGGGACAGCCGACCGCGCGGAGATTGGCGACATATTGGAGATACGCTTCGGACGGCACGTCCTGGCCGGTGAATTTTTTACCGCCGGGCGCGGCCTGCCACTGGTTGGTGCGAGTGGTCGCGGCGGTTTCCGGCCGGGGCGCGGAGTTGGTGACCACCACGACCACCGGCGGCGGGTTCGTGAGTTTTGGCGCAGTGATTTCAGGAACGGGATTGGTTTTCGCCACCGCCACTGCGACGGCGGGGCCGGCCGGCTTGACCGCCGCCACCAGCACTTCGCGGCGCGGGGAAAAATAGACAGCCGACGCCCAAGCCAGGTTGAGCGCCACAAAACCGATCCAGACTGTCCGCACACGCATGACGACAGTGTTCATTCAAGCCCGTCGCGGCGCAAATCCATTTTCGTAAATTGTCGTCCGAGGGTGCATCCCAGTTTATTGCTGGGCGGCTTAATCGTCGTCGTGTTCGTGGCCCACAGGACTCCGAAGCTTTTTACCCTCACCCCGGCCCTCTCCGAGGGAGAGGGAGACGCTGCGTCGCCGCCCGTGTCACTGGAGACGTTGGGCTGTCGATACGCGGACGGCGCGGCCCCCTCTTCCAGCGGGAGAGGGCCGGGGTAAGGGAGAACGGCCACGACCGCTCAACCAAGTTGCCAGAAACTGAGATGCGCCCCTGCTGTTCCTTTCAGCACGGTTCCGGTTTACACCGGACGCGGCGCGGTGCGGAAACCGAAGAGGCCTTTCGTCCAGGCCCAGATGGCCTTCAACCCGCGGAGCAGTCCCACGTCCCGCACTTCGCTGAACCGGCAGCACTCCTTGATCTCATCCTCGTGCGTGCGGTAGCGCGGCGGCAGGATGAAGATCGCCCTCGTTTTTCCCTCCGCTTCCAGCGAGAGAATTTCCGGATAGAACAGGCCGCGGCCCACCGCGTAGTTTCCCGGTGGCAAGGTCAGCGTGCGCCGGGGCAGCAACAGCCACGGACGATAGGCAAAGACCAGTCGCCCCTCCGGCTCGCGGCTCAACTGGCCGTAGGTGCGGATCGGCGCCGAGTCCACCGCACGAGAGAGAAACATCCAGTTGGCCTGCGGCGACGGGGTGAAACGCCGCCGGCGCAACGTCAGGAAATCCCAGATGTAAACCGAGCCGAAGACCGAGAGGCGCATCGCCCAGCCCGCCAGGAAATACGCGGCCACAATGATGACGAGCGCAAAAACCGCGCCCGCGTAGGGATTCACGAAGGTCACGCCGGCCAGCAGGGACATCAGGAACAGGCGGAAAGATTTCAGCGCGGCATCCACGACCCCGAACGGGCTGATCAAGATCAGGATATTGATCGCGTGCGAGGCGAGCCAGACGAAGAGGAACGCGACCAGGGCCAGCGGCACCGCGAGCAGATTCCAGAGCGCCGAGCCGTCAATCGCCGCCAGGCCCAGCCCGCCGGCCCAGGACAACGCCAACTGGCCCAACCCGGCGCTCACCGCTCCGCCATCGCCGGACGGAGACGAGAAGATCGAGGCGACGAGCGGGACAAACGCCCCGGCCGCGATCAGCCCGCTGATTTTGTTTTCCACGACTTCAAGGGCGTCGATGGGCTTCTTCACCCCCGGCGGCAGTCCCGTCCCGGCCAGGTCCTTCACGCCGATCGCGAGGACGATCAGCAACGCCGGCACCCAAAACCACGGACTCGCGAACCACGGCAGGCGCGCCCGCTCGTCGGACTTGACGGAGAACCATTCCCACGCGCCGACCACGCCGACGCCGAGCAGCGGCGAGATGGCCACGCCGGTGACCATGGAGATTGCCTTGGCCGCGTCCTCGCCGCGCTTGGGGAGCACGCCGGAGGATTTGCCGGGCGCGGCGTTAGTGGCGGCGTGCGCCGCGAAGACCATCCCGCAGAGGGCCAGAATGAACAGGAGCCGTGTATATTTTTTCATACGATGCGTCCTGGGTAACGATCCTTCACGGCGAACGCCGCGCGACTAAACGTCCAGCTTCGTCCACGCCGCGTTCTTCTTCGATGACTTCACCACCGCCTCGATGAAGGCCATGCCGCGTACGCCGTCCTCGATCTTCGGGTAGTCGTTCGCCGGATCGTCCTTCGCGAGCTTCTTCTTCTCGATCCGCGCGCGGATGACTCCGGCGAAGTTTTTGTAAATGTTCGCGAACGCCTCGAGGTAGCCTTCCGGATGCGCGGGCGGCGTGCGCCCGGCGCCCTTGGCGGCGGCGCTGAGGTAGCCGTTGGCGGTGCGATAGACCTGCATCGGCTGGTCGGGCCATTTCAGGAGCATGGTGTTCGGCTCGTTCTGATGCCATTCGAGTCCGCCCAACTCGCCATAGACGCGGATGTTCAAATTATTTTCCTCGCCCACGGAAACTTGCGAGGCGTGCAGCACGCCCTTCGCGCCGCCCTTGAAACGCAGCAGTACGTTGCCATCATCGTCGAGCTTGCGGCCTTTCACGAACGCGGTGAGGTCGGCGGCCAGCTCCTCGATTTTCAAGCCGGTGATGTACTCGGCGAGATTCTCGGCGTGCGTGCCGATGTCCCCGATGCAGCCCGCCGCGCCGCTGCGTTTGGGATCGGTGCGCCAGGCGGCCTGCTTCTGGCCGGAGGCCTCGAGCCGCGTGGCCAGCCAGCCCTGCGGATATTCGACGACCACCTTGCGAATCTTACCGAGCCGGCCGCTGGCGACGAGGTGACGCGCCTCCTTCACGAGCGGGTAGCCGGTGTAATTATGGGTGAGGCCGTAGAGTTGGCCGGTGCGCTGGACGATCTCCGCAAGTTTTTTGGCCTGCGCGAGACTGAGGGTCGCGGGCTTGTCGCTCAAAACATGGAAGCCTTTTTCCAGCGCCAGCTTCGCGGGCGGAAAGTGCATGTGGTTCGGCGTGACGATGGCCACGAAGTCCATCCGTTCGCCGACGGGCAGCTTCGCCTCGGCCCGGATCATCTCCTCGAACGTGCCGTAGCAGCGGCCGGGCGGCAGGAAGAAATCCGCGCCGGACGCCTTCGAGCGCGCCGGTTCCGAGGAGAACGCGCCGCAGACCAGCTCGACCTGGCCGTCCATGTTGGCCGCGATGCGATGCACCGCGCCGATGAACGCCCCGCGCCCGCCGCCGACCATGCCGTAACGAATTTTTCTGCTCATCATAAAGTTGTTTCGAGTGCGTTAAATCAAAGTAGTGATTGAATCCGGTGTCGCAGACTTTATAGTGACGCGCGTTTTTCAAGTCAACGGATGACTTGTCCGGCCATGCAGATACATTTGTTAAAATCAAAAATTCACCGCGCGCAGGTCACGGCGGCCAGCCTCAATTACGAGGGCAGCCTGACCATCGCCCTCGACCTGATGGAAGCCGCCGGCCTCGTGCCCTACGAGCGCGTGCTCTGCAGCAATCTCGCCAACGGCGAACGCTTCGAGACCTACCTCATCCCCGGCGAGCGGGGCTCCGGCGCCATTGTGCTCAACGGCGCGACCGCCCACCTCGGCCAGGTCGGCGACCGCCTCACCATCATGAGCTACACCTTCGCCGACGAGGCGGCGGCGAAAAACTGGCAGCCGCGCGTCATCGTGCTTGGCGAGAAAAACGCCGTCATCAACCAGCGGGGAATCTGACCATGCCACACACCGCCGCTGCCATTGCCGCACAACTCCAGGGCGAAGTCGTCGGGGACGGCTCCGTGCTCCTGACCGGCTTCGCCCCCGCCAACGCCGCCCAGGCCGGCGATCTCACCTTCGCCGAGAACCAGTCCTACTTCGCCGCCGCCGAACAAAGCGCCGCCACCGCCATCCTCGTGCCGGCGGAATTTTCCTCGGCCACGAAAGTGCTGATCCGCGTGCCGAACACGCGCGTGGCCTTCGCCAAGGTGCTGCCGCTGTTTTTTCCCGAGCCAACTTTCGCGCCCGGCGTTCATCCCAGCGCCAGCGTCGCGGCCTCGGCGAAGATTGATCCCACCGCGCACGTCGGCCCGAACTGCGTGATCGGCGAAGGCGTGACGATCGGCGCGCGCGCCGCGTTGCTCGGCGGCAACCACCTCGCCGCCGACTGCATCATCGGCGCGGAGTCGAAGCTGTTTCCGAACGTCGTCCTCTACCCGCGCACGCAGATCGGCCAGCGCGTCATCCTGCACGCCGGCGTCGTCCTCGGCTCGGACGGGTTTGGCTACGTGTTCGACACCAGCTTCCACCGCAAGGTGCCGCAGATCGGCAACGTCGTCGTTCACGACGAGGTGGAGATTGGCGCGAACACCACCATCGACCGCGGCGCGCTCGGCTCCACGGTCATCGGCCGCGGCACCAAGATCGACAACCTCGTGCAGATCGGCCACAACGTCATCATCGGCGAGCATTGCATCATCATCGCGCAAGTCGGCATCGCGGGCAGCACCAAGATCGGCAGCTACGTCACCATCGCGGGCCAGGCGGGGCTGGCCGGACATTTGAAGATCAACGACCGCGTGACCATCGGTGCCAAGGCCGGCGTGATGACCGACATCCCCGCCGGCGAAAAATGGCTCGGCAGCCCCGCGCGGCCGGACCGCCAGGCCAAGCGCCAGATGATCGCCCTCCAGCGCCTGCCCGAACTCGTCCGCCGGGTGAACGAACTCGAACAGCGTCTCGGAAAACCCGCGCCACCGGACAAGGAATAATCCTCCCCCGGACGCGCCCGCCGCCATGCCCGCCCAGAAGATCCAACCGCCGATTGATTCCCCCGACCGCCGCCGCCTGCCGCCCCTGCTCCGCGCCGCGTGGTATGGTTTGAACCAGTCCTTTCGCCGCCGCATCGCGCACACCGGCGTCACCCCCGACCAGTTCACCGTCTTGCGCTCCCTCCTCGAGGTCGATCCCGGCGGCATCTCGCAACGCGCGCTCGCGCGGCTCATGACCAGCGACCCCAACACCGTCGCCTCCCTCCTCGAGCGCATGGAACTGGCCGGCCTGGTGAAACGTCTCCCCCACGAAACCGACCGCCGCGCCCATCGCATCAAGCTCCTCCCGGCCGGCAAAAAAAAATATGCGGACATCCGGGTCATCGCCGTCACGCTGCAAACCGAGGCGCTGGCCGTGCTGCCGGAAAACCACCGCGAGCAATTTCTGGAAAACCTCGCCCGCGTGGCCGACGCCTGCCGCGCCGCCGCCGCCACCAAGCGACCGGGCGCGCGCCTGACCGGCGACCAACCCCGCCTTGACGTCACCGAATACGCCGCTACTCTGGCCCGCGTTTAATCAATCACCTTCCGCGCGTCGCGGAACAAAACCGAAAGCAACCAAATGAAAACAACAACCGCAACTATATTGATCTTGGCCGCCAGCCTCGCCCTCGGCCGGGCCGCCGACGAGAAACCCGCGACCGACAAACCAGCCGCCACCTTCAAATCCCCCGCCGACAAGGTCAGCTACGCCCTCGGCATCTTGATCGGCAACAACATCAAGCAACAGTCCATCGACGCGAACGCCGACCTGCTCGCCACCGGCATCAAAGACATGCAGGCCGGCAAACCCTTGCTCACCCTCCAGGAGGCCCAGCAAACCATGATGGCCTACCAGACCGAGCAGCGCGCCAAACTCTCCGAAAAAGACCGCGCCTACCTCGCCGAGAACGCCAAGAAGGAAGGCGTGAAGACCACCCCCTCCGGCCTCCAGTATAAAATCCTCACCGCCGGCACCGGCCCCTCCCCGAAAGCCACCGACACCGTCAAAGCCCACTATCGCGGCACCCTCGTTGACGGCACCGAGTTCGACAGCTCCTACACCCGCGGCCAGCCCTTCGTCTCCCCCGTCAACCGCGTCATCGCCGGCTGGACCGAGGCCTTGCAAATCATGAAAGTCGGCGACAAATGGCAATTGACCATCCCCGGCGCCCTGGCCTACGGCGAACGCGGTTCCCCGCCCAAGATCGGGCCGAACGCCACGCTCATCTTTGACATGGAACTCCTCGCCATCGAACCGCCGGCCGCGACCACGCCGCCCGGCGCCGGCGGCCCCCCGAAATTCACCCTCCCCCCGCCGACCATCACCCCGGGCACCAAGCCGCCAACCACCACGCCGCCCCCGGCCAAATAATCCGGCCACAACTTTTTCACCACCGGCGGCGGAAGTCATTCCGCCGCCGGTTTTATTTGCTGAGGCACATCCGGGTACTGCCCCCCGCCATTTCAGTCTTGTTGCCCCTGCACCTTTCGTTTCAAGCTCCCGCGATGAACTTGCTCCCCTTCGGCCAACTACCCCCGCACACCCCGCGCCAATTCCTCCCCGCCCACCTCGACCTCGGCGACTGGTCCCAGATCGAGCCCCACTTCCACGCCCTCGAACTCCACGCCCACGCCGCCGTCACCCTCGCCGACCTCGAAACCTGGCTCCTCCACTGGAGCGAACTCACCGCCGCCCTCGACGAAGAATCCTCCCGCCGCTACATCGCCATGACCTGTCACACCGACAGCCCCGAGGCCGAGCGCGCCTACCTCCAATTCGTCGAGCAGATCGAGCCGCAGCTCAAACCCCGCCAGTTCAAACTCTCGGAAATCTACCTCGCCCACCCCCTCCGCCCCCAACTCCCCCAACCCCGCTACCACATCTTCGACCGCGACACCCAGCTCCACGTCGAACTCTTCCGCCCCGAAAACATCCCCCTCGAAACCGACGAAACCCGCCTCGGCCAGCAATACCAGAAACTCACCGGCTCCCTCACCGTCCACTTCCGCGGCCAGGAAACCACCCTCACCCAAATGGGCCGCCACCTCGAAGAAACCGACCGCCCCCTCCGCCAAGAAGCCTGGCAACTCATCGCCCAACGCCGCCTCCAAGAAGTCGAAACCATCGAAACCACCTTCGACCAACTCCTCCACCTCCGCGCCTCCATCGCCACCCACGCCGGCTTCCCCGACTACCTCACCTACGCCTTCCGCGCCCGCGGCCGCTTCGACTACACCCCCGACGATTGCCTCCAATTCCACCACGCCATCGAACTCCACGTCGTCCCCGCCCTCCGCGCCCTCCACGCCCTCCGCCGCGCCCAGCTCCAACTCCCCGCCCTCCGCCCCTGGGACCTCGCCGTCGATCCCCTCGGCCGCCCCCCCCTCCGCCCCTTCCTCCACGTGGACCAAATGATCCACCGCACCCAGGACATCTTCCACCACCTCGACGGCACCCTCGCCCGCGGCTTCCAAACCCTGCGCGACCTCCACCTCCTCGACCTCGACAACCGCAAAGGCAAAGCCCCCGGAGGCTACCAAGCCACCCTTGCCGAAGCCCGCCTCCCCTTCATCTTCATGAACGCCGTCGGCCAGCAACACGACATCGAAACCATGCTCCACGAAGCCGGCCACGCCTTCCACGCCCTCGCCACCCGCGCCGAACCCCTCCACCACTACCGCCACGCCCCCATTGAATTCTGCGAAGTCGCCTCCATGACCATGGAACTCCTCGGCAACGAACACCTCCACACCTTCTACCCCCCCGACGAAGCCCGCCGCGCCCGCCAAAACCACCTCCAAGCCATCCTCACCCTCCTCCCCTGGATCGCCACCATCGATGCCTTTCAACACTGGCTCTACACCCACCCCGCCCACACCCGTGCCCAGCGCACCGACGCCTGGGTCGCCCTCATCCACCGCTTCGGCGGCGACATCGACTGGACCGGCCACGAAACCGCCCGCGCCCACTCCTGGCACCGGCAACTCCACATCTTCCTCCACCCCTTCTACTACATCGAATACGCCATCGCCCAACTTGGCGCCCTCCAAATCTGGGCCAACTCCAAGCACGACCACCCCCAAGCCCTCCGCCACTACCACCAAGCCCTCGCCCTCGGCGGCTCCCGTCCCCTCCCCGAACTCTTCGCCGCCGCCGGCTGCCGCTTCGCCCTCGACGCCGCCACCCTCCAACCCCTCATCCACCTCGTGCAGACCGAACTGGCCAAACTCGACCAGTGAACTGAACAACCAACCACCACGCCCCGTAGCGGCATCTAGGCTGAGCGCCGCATTTCCTTCCTCAACCGGGGCTTTGCCGAGACGCCGCTACGCCCGGTCGAACTGCCGACGTAAAACGACAATTACCTTTCCCCTCGACGACAACTAAAATTCCCTAGTCGAGGGAAGGGCGTTGGCGGACTGACTCGGGCGGTGCAGCGGGCCGCTGGTGCAGACTGCGGGCGCATGATCAACCAGCAACAACTGACTCGGCTCGTCACCGAGTTCCAACGGGAAGGGAACCTGAGTATGAGTGCGATGAAAGCGGGGATGGATCCCAAGACGGCACGGAAGTATGTGCGGTCTGGGGTGGTGGTGTTGGCGGCGCGTGG